>JAIORK010000048.1 GCA_021108215.1 bacterium
TTACGCAAAAAGGTCTTCTGAGTTGAATGTGTCGCACTATAAGTTACAATTCACCGTTCGACAAAAAAATGGTGAACGGTATTGACTTATCGAAGACGAATGGATGTAGAAAATATGCAAAAAAAGGATCGCGATCAGTGATAATGACCGACCAAAAAAAAATTATTGAGCACTTACTGTCGTGTCCGGTTTGCCAATCATCAATAAAAATGGAGGGTGAGTGTATTCAATGCCAATCATGCCAGGCTTTTTTTCCCGTCGTGGAAGGTATTCCGATCATGCTTCCCGGAGAAAAAGATAAAGCATCCATTCAACAGGCAAAAGCAGTTTGGGATGCCAATTGGCAAGCTGTCGAAATGATCGATATCAATCGGATTGAAGATGATCCGGCCTATGCGGATGCGATGAATCATATTCGTGAACATGCGCCTGGAAAATCCTGGGATGTTTTTTTTGAAGCCGGATGTGGTGATGCACGTAAATCTTTGGTGCTTGCGCGGGAAAAAAAAATTCAGGTCATTGGTGTGGATACCAGTCTGTCAGCTTGTCGCCGCGCACGGGATTTATTTACTCAAGCCGGACTTGAGGCTTTATTTGTTGTAGGTGATTTGCGCCAATTGCCCATTCGAGCGTCTGTGGTTGATTATATCTATGCGGGCGGGTCTATGGAGCATTTTCCTGAGACAGAATTGGCGGTCCAAGAGGCCTATCGTGTTCTTACACCGCAGGGGCGCATCACATCAACCGTTCCTTGTTTGTCGATCGCATCATTGACTTATGCACAACTGTGGGGAAATATTCCTGAGCTGCCCATCATCCGTCCTATTGCAGAATGGTTTCATATGCGTTTATTGAAGGGGAAGCATATGAAGTATGGATATGAAAAATCATTTATGCTAAATACATGGAAAAAATATTTTTTAAACGTTGGATTTAAAAATGTTCGCGTGGATTTGTTTAAAACGTATATGGGTTTTCAATTTATTCCCTGGAATTGGTTAAAACGTATCGCGAGAATGCTTACTGGTTTTCGTTGGTTTTGGCCTGTTATCTATGTGGATGCCGACCGTTGAACGGTGTTTGAAAAAAACGGATTAAATGTTTTTATCGTCTGTCAACAAGCATGTTGATTGATTAAGAACGAATGATTTTTTAAAAATAAACTTTATTTTTCGGCGATAAAACTTTCAATTCCGCCACTGCCGGACATATAGAAAACATTTTTTTTATCGACCGCCAATGTGACAGGGAATGGGATGGCGGCTTGCCAGGCCAGTTTCCCTTTGGACGTATATTTTTTTAGCATGTTGTCAGTTAAATCAAGCATATAGACTTCGTTTCCCTGGAGATCAATTACTTCAGCGGTGGTTTTCCAATACCGGACGAACTTACCGGTTGGAGAAAAAACATTGACCCGCTTTGCACCCTTATCCACCACGTAAAGATTTCCCTCGTCGTCCGTGGTCAGGTTTCGCGGTTGGGTGAGTTTGTTTTTTCCAATCGTTTTGAGTTGTTGTCCTGTTGGGCTAAACTGAACCACCACATTTCGGGTTGCATCAGAAATATAAACATTCCCAATCGAATCAAAAGTCAGTCCGCTGGTGGGAGGAACCTGCCAGCGTTGCATGAATTTCCCGGTGCTATTAAAAATAACAATTTCACTGTTGGTTCGGTCCCAAGCTGCGATATTACCATCACCATCAACATCAACCAGGTAAGGATCAAAGGTTTCTTTTTTTGCTTGTATGCGGGTTATATCAAACAGGGATTTCCGTGTTGCAATATCCCATACAATAATTTTATGCAAATTAATATCAACCAGTAAAAGTCGATTGAGGGAATCTTTTCTTAAATATATGGGACCGGTAAAATGGCCGGGTCTGTCGGGGAGACCCCGGACACCAATGATATCGGGCAATCGTCGCAGGACCCTTTGCTGATCAGTTTTTGTTTTCACGACATAGAAGACTTCAAAAGAAACCAAAATGCCGAGTAATAAAATGATTCCAACACGAAGAAAATTCGGAAGTCCCCGTTTTGGGGGTATTGGCTCAGGTTGGATTGTTTGTATTGGAACTGTCACGACAGGTTCCGGAACGCCTTTTTTTTGTTCAATGTGCGCCTTGGTTGGGATAGGATCAGCGGCAACCACTTTTTTTGTCGCTGTTTTTTTTGTTACAGCCTTTTTTGTGGTGACTATGCGTGCTTTGGTTGCCTTTTTTTTGGTTGTTTTGGCCGTTTTTGTCTGTTTTATTGATTTATCTGGCATTGTGGCAGCACCTTTTCAAAGAATTTTATCGTGCCAACGCAAACACAATGGGTAGCCTGCCCGGCGAATGCCGGGTAAGCCCATTGATGAAGCGAGTTAATATCGCCGAAGGCGAACATCTCAGGACAAAAATACCACGGGCGTCAAGTGTGGACCCGAGAAGAATTATCATATATCATGTGGGTTAAGTCTGTGGATTTTTATCGTTAAATTTTAAGATATTATAGAATAATCAATATGCTCATACAAGTAAATTAAACAAAGATATCCGGTTGGTATAAAATAAAATATTGGAATGCACGACTAGAGGAATAAAAAAGTAGAAAAAATATATGAAATAAGTAAAAATAGCTCTGCTTCTTTTGAAGAGAACTTTTTTGTGATCACGCAAACAAGTGATGGTTAAAGCAGGTTGAATAAAATGTTGATTTTTTAAGGATGAGCAATCAAGCAATACAGAGAAAAATTATAAGGATACCAAGAAATGAGGCATATTGGATCGATGAAAAATAAGGCGCAAACCGTGAAAAAAAATCTTGTACCATTTATAAATTTACCCCAACAGCATAAAGGTTTGAAAAAAGAATTGCTGGCAGTTCTGGGGGAAACCCTTGATTCGGCCCAATTTATTATGGGGCCTCAGACTAAGGCATTGGAGAAGGAGCTGGCCCACGTTTGTAAAGCGAAGCATGCCTTGGGTGTCAATTCCGGAACCGATGCCCTGATTTTAGCCTTGCGGGCATTGGATATTGGTCCGGGTGATGAGGTGATTGTACCGGATTTTACTTTTGTAGCAACGGCCACAGCTGTCATGCTGGTTGGTGCGACGCCGGTGCTGGTTGACATTGATGAGGCGTCATTTCATCTTGATTTGGATGCTGTTCAAAAAAGCATAACCCGTAAAACCAAGGCAATCATCCCGGTTCATTTATACGGGCAGGCAGCGGACATGAACCGGCTGATGGCCATTGCCAGGAAAAATAAAGTAGCGGTGATTGAAGATGCCGCCCAGGCGATCGGTGCCATGTACCGGAAAATGCCGGTCGGTGCGATCGGTCACGTGGGGTGTCTCTCGTTTTTCCCAACAAAGAACCTGGGCGCCTTGGGTGATGCCGGAATGGTGATGACCAATAACGCAGATTTGGCAAAACGGTTAAACCGGCTCCGGCAGCATGGTGCTGACCGTAAATATTACCACGATGAATTGGGGGTGAACTCCCGATTGGCGGAAGTACAGGCAGCGGCCCTGCGTGTTAAGCTGCCATTGCTGCGCGCGTGGAACAAAAGGCGTCAATCCATCGCTGCGGCCTATGCCAAAGCATTTGCAAAGCTGCCGATTTTCACACCACAGGTGGTAAAAGGCAATACGCATGTTTTTCATCAGTACGCGATTCGCACAGCTAAGCGTGATTTGCTCCAGCACTATCTTTTGGAAAAAGGCATCAGCACGGCAGTGCATTATCCGCTGCCGCTGCATCAACAGCCGGTATTGTCCAACAATGTTTCGGCACGCAGGAAGTTTCCCAACAGTGACCAAGCGGCCAAGGAAGTTCTCTGCCTGCCGATTGTACCGGAAACCACGGACCAGGATGTCAAGCAGGTGATTACACAGGTGCAGGCTTTTTTTAAGTGTTAATAAAAAAGATTTTATAAAAGCTTGAAAACAAAGGCATGATCCACAGATTTCGCAGATTTTTTGGATTAGGTCTAAAAGACAAAACATAAAAGCAAATGATTTAAAGTTTTTTAAAATCGGCGTAATCGGTGTAATCTGCGGATAGGAATTTGACTTTATTTGGACAAGAATGCTTGGGAAAGCAAAAAATAAAAACGAGGAATGCAATGGCAGGTAAAACGATGCGCAAGAAAAAAATATCTCAGCAAAAGCGTGGGCAGCGAAAAAATATTGTAGCAACTGCCGGAGCACCCAAAATTTTTCAATGGCTTGAACTGTATAAACCCGGTTTTGTCGGTATGGCAGTGATCCTGGCCTGGTTGGGACAAAATCAGTTTGCGGCCCGGCACTTATCTCTGGGGCTTTTATTTTGGGTTTTGGCAGCAGTGTTTGCTGTGATCGCTTTTTGGAAACAGTCCGATCACAGATCTTCTGAAATCGACCAGGACTCCAAATTTGAGGCAATGGCATTGGGACTTATTGTTGTGGTTGCCATCGTGGTCCGGGTATGGCGGTTGGCGGAGATTCCGCACGGGTTTCATTTTGATGAGGCGGTCAATGCGTTGATTGCGCTTCAGATTATTCAGGAACCGGGTTATTTGCCTATCTTTGGTCCTTCTGACGCACCTTTACCGACATTGTTTCATTATTTTAATGTTGTGGCGCTTGTTTTTATTGGGGTCAGCGCTACGGCCGTGAAGTTTGTTCCGGTATTTGCCGGGACCGCGACGGTAATTATGTTTTATTTTCTTGCACGGCGGATGGTTTCCCGTCCGGTTGCCCTGGCAGGCGCGCTCCTGTTTGCACTGCTGCGCTGGCATATCAATTTTTCGCGGATTAATTTTGTGGGTATTCTCACACCCCTTTTCGGGGTGGCGGCGGCTTATTTTTTAATTCGCGGGATGGAGACCAAGAACCGGTGGCATATGGCTTTTTCCGGGTTGTCCGTCGCACTGGGATTGTACACCTATTATGCCTCCAATTTAGTGCCGTTTGTGCTCGGCCCTTATATGGTGCTCCAGCTGGCCTGGGACAGAAAATTTCTCAAGGAACAGTGGCAAGGACTTTTGGCTTTTTTGGTTGTTTCCCTGGCGGTTTTTATACCGCTGGGTCATTTTGCACTGACTGAGAAGCATCGTTTTTTTTCCCGCAACGGGCAGGTGATTATTTTTAGTCATGTGCCGCCCGAACAAGCGCTGGAAGCCCTATGGCGAAATATTAAGACTACACTTTTGATGTTTCATTATTTTGGAGATTGTAATGGCAGACACAATCTTCCGGAAGCACCCATGCTTTCGCCGATTGCCGGACTGTTGTTCGGTTTTGGTCTGATTTGGTCATTCATGCGGCTGCATCGCCGGCATACGTTTCTTGCGGTCTGGTGGTTTTTGGTTGCGTTGGTGCCGGGATTTTTAACCATTGAAGCACCGCAGAGTTATCGCTGTATTGGCGCGATTGTTCCGGTGATGCTCATTATGACCTTTGGCTTGGAACGACTCTGGCAGGCGGTGCGCGAGTTGACCGAGGGGATGCGTATCCGGCCGTGGCTTTGGGTCGGTCTGGTTTTGTTGGTTGCGGTGATCGGCTCCCGCAACCTGTATGATTATTTTGTGCGGCAGGCCGGGCATGTTGCCAGTTGGTCGGAGTTTTCTTCTCAACAACATGCGATCGGCAGCCGGATTCATGCGCTGGGATCCGATTACCATACTTATATTTCAGCCGGGTCGTATTATTATCCCACGATTCGTTTTATGGGATATCCCCATCATGATACGGAACCATTTGATATGATTCAGTCCATTCCATCGGACTACCAGAAAGAAAAAAATCTGTCCTATATGTTACTGCCGATTCATGACGGCGCTTTGGAACTGCTGCGTTATTACTATCCCGATGGGAAAGAAACAATCCATCACAGTCCGTATGATTTTTCCTTGTTTACATCGTATGAGGTGCTTCAGGCGGAGATCCAGGCCTCGCGGGGTTTGCTGGCAAGTTATCAAGACAGCCGAGGCAGGGTCATCACGGAGCACGCCGGCAAACAGGGATTCAGCATCAACCTTGCAATACACGAACTGGCGGCACCTATCCGGGTAAGCTGGACCGGAAGCATACGCGCACCTGCTTGGGAAACCTATCAGTTTCGTTTGCAGGGGGAAGAACGCGCTGTGATACGAATTGAGGACCGGGTTGTTTCGGGTAAGGGTGTTGAATTGGCGCAGGGCATGCACCGTATTTCCGTTCAGGCCAGGTTGAGGGATAGTCGGAAAACAGTGACCTTGCAATGGAAGCGCGGTACTACCGGACCCTGGAACACGGTTCCCGGACATGTTTTATCGCCGCGAATCCAGGTGCATGGACTGGTGGGGACGTATTACCGCGCAACCGACTGGAGCGGCCGGCCCACATTTTGCCGCGTGGATCCGCTGATTTCCATGTTGGGTCATGATTTTACCATGGCATCACCCTTCTCGGTTCGTTGGGCAGGCACCATTTTGATACCTGAGACAGGCCGTTATACCTTTGGGACGTTATCCAATGAGCGTTCCTGGGTCTTTATTGATGGCCAGGCAGTGGTGGCCAATGATAAAGTTGATCGTGAAGCACAGGGCAGTACACGCCTGAGTAAAGGGAAACATTCGATTCGGATTGATTATCAAAAGACCGAGGGAGCCTATCCCAGAATTGTTTTTTACTGGACGCCGCCGGGTAAACCCAAGGAGAAAGTACCTTTTACCGTGCTATCCGTCGAGCAGGGACGCTGAGCCGGACGTAAAGATTAGGGCGGTAATTTTTTTAATCTGATTGGATCAAGAAAAAAGGCATGATCCTATTAAGGAAGGCAAAATGAGTTTACTAAAAAAGAAAAGATTTTGGATCGGTATTTTTATGACCGGTTTGTTTTTGTATTTGGTTTTTCGTCAGGTGGATGTGTTCGGTTTGAAAACCGCGCTGGTGCATGCGGACTATCGCTGGTTGGTGCCCGCATTGATTGTTTATCTGTTGGGGTATGTGTTGCGTGCGATTCGCTGGCAATACTTGATGCACACGATTAAGCGGATATCCTGGCAGCAGCTGTTCCCTCCGCTGATTTTAGGGTTTATGTTTAATAATGTTTTTCCTGCGCGGGCAGGTGAATTTGTCCGGGCGTATGTGGTTGGGAAACGTGAAAATATATCCAAGAGTGCGGTTTTTGCCACCGTGATCATGCAACGTGCTTACGATGGCCTGGTGATGGTATTGTTTGCCGGTGTGGTGCTTTATTTTTATCACCTGCCGGAAACGCAGGGGAATGCGGAGTTTGTCCAAATGATTAATTTGATTGTTAATCTGACAACGCTGCTGTTTGTTGCCATGTTTATAATCCTGTTTGCGATCATCACCTGGAAAAAATTAGCGACAACTGTTTTAGGGAAGTTGACCCGGATGTTGCCCGAGAAAATCGGCCGGCCTGTGGATAAGATATTCGGTTCATTGCTTGATGGTTTTTCCGTACTTAAAAGTAAGCGCAACAGCATGCTGGCGTTTACTTTTTCCGTATTGGCCTGGAGCGGCGAGAGTGCGGCCTATTATTTTGTGCTCCGTGCCTTTGGGCTGGAGCTGCCGGCCTATGTGGCGATTATGCTTATGGCAGTCGTGAATCTCGGTATTATGATTCCGTCCTCGCCGGGCTATATCGGACCTTTTGAGTTTTTTGGTGTCGGTACTTTGATGCTTTTTGGTATTGTGAAAAGCACGGCCCTGCCATGCATTTTAGTGATTCATACATTGGTGTGGCTGCCGATTACATTGTGGGGATTTTATTATATGTGGACCATGAAACTCAGCTTTCGCGAGATGGAGGCTAAAGCGCAGGAATCCGCAGGAATATAGCACGAGATGGGTATTCCCGGCAAGTGGTTATTTTATTCATGCGAACACGAAAAATCCCGGATTATTTACCGTAAATGTTGCTGGGCGAACAGTTTTAGTATACTCAATGATATCGCTTCGCATGAATAAAATAACCACTTGCCGGGAATAGTAATGTCTTGGGATGCTGACGCTGAATCGGGAAATTTTTAGTACAAGGAGCCTATTGTATGAATATCGGTATTATCGGAGCAGGGCTGGCCGGGTTGACGGCGGCCCGTCAATTATTAAAAGCCGGGCACAACGTTACGGTTATTGAAAAAGAAAAAAAAACAGGCGGACTGGCCGGGACTTTTTCGTTTCAAGGTACGCGCCTGGAGATTTTTTATCACCATTTTTTCACCACCGACCAAGAGACCGTGCAACTGATTAAAGAGGTGGGTCTGGCGGATGAAATTATCTGGCAAGAGACGCCCATGGGGATTTTTAAGAACAACCGGCTGTTTAAGTTTGCCTCACCCCTGGATTTGATCCGTTTTAAACCGCTCTCGTTTTTTAACCGCATCCGGTTTGGTGTGGTTGTGCTGTATTTATCCAGGATAAAAAATTGGTGGAAATATGAGAATGTTTGTGCCAAAGATTGGATTATCCAGGCGTTTGGAAAGCAAGCATGGGAGGTTATTTGGGGCCCCTTGCTGCATGGGAAATTTGGTGAGTATGCATCTGAAATCGGTATGCCCTGGTTTTATTCCCGGATTCACACCCGCGCCGGGAGCCGCGAAAAAGGGATGACCAAAGAAAGCCTGGGATATCTTCGGGGAAGTTTTCAGGTGTTGCATGACCGTTTGGTACAGGACATTAAAAAGTTGGGCGGCAGCGTCCGCTGCAGCGAAGCAGTCCGTCAAATCGTGGTAAAGAATGGGAGGGCTCGAGGTTGGAAGACATCCGCCAAAACAGAGATATTCGATAGTGTGCTGGCAACCTTGGCGCCTCAGGGTCTTATAAAATTACTTTCAAAAAACAGTGTTGGCGATTACTGGGACCGTCTCCGGCAGGTGACCTATATCGGCAATGTCTGCGCAGTGTTGACATTGAAGCGGTCATTGTCACCGATTTACTGGATGAATATTCCTGATCGACAAAGTCCCTTCATTGCTGTGATTGAGCATTCCAATTTTATTGATAAGAAAAATTATCAAGACCGGCATGTACTCTATCTTTCTTCCTATCTGCCGACAGAGCATCCCCGCTACCGTGCAGACGATAAGACACTGCTCAAAGAATATTACGACTATCTTAAAAAAATTATTCCTTCTTTTACGCCGGCGGATGTTGTACAGAGTCATGTTTTTCATGCGCCGTTTGCCCAACCCGTCATTCGGGCTGGATTCGGAAAAACCCTGGTTCCGTATGCGTCGCCCATTACCGGGTTGTATCTGGCAAATATGGCCCAAATTTATCCGGAGGATCGGGGGATGAGTTACAGCATCCGCCTGGGTCGGGAAGCGGCGGAAACCATAAAAGAATATATACCGGAAAAGAAAGCTGTGCGGTCCGGGATTACGAAAGCAACTGGTTTGAAAAAGATTAAAAAAGCCGGGCAAAAACGCGTAATTTGGAAGAAAACCACGAAGCGAAAATAAAAAACTGCTATACTGGATGCATTCATGCAAGGGAAGTTGTATCATTTGTAGTAATATATTTTTCAAATTTTTTTTTAAAAAGGATCGGTTTATCATGATGGACAAACAAAAATTAAATATTTCCGCTTTCTTTCCTGCGTACAATGAGGCTGCGAATTTAGAAAAACTAACCCGCAAAACCGTGGAGACTTTACAACAGCTGGCCAACCAATGGGAGGTCATTATTGTGGATGACGGCTCATCAGACCATACGGCTGAGGTGGCGGCAAAACTGGAAAAAGAATTTCCCGGTGTCCGTTATATCCGGCATCAAAAAAACCAGGGATACGGCGGTGCGGTCAAGACCGGTCTGCGTGAGGCTAAACTGGATTGGATTTTTTTTACAGACGGTGACGGCCAATTTGATACTTCAGAGATCGCCCTGCTGCTGCCGGCAACCCAAGCAGCTGATTTTGTTGCCGGATACCGCCTGAAGCGGCAGGACGGTTTTCTACGCTCCTTAAATGCTTTTGCCTGGGGAACGCTGGTGAGGACTTTGTTTGGGCTGCATGGCAAGGTCCGGGATATTGACTGCGCGTTTAAACTTTTCCAGCGGCGTGTGGTGGATGGTGATGAAATTCAAGCCAAGGGCGCCATGATTTCAACCGAACTTTTAGCCCGGGCAAAAAAGATGGGGTACACGTTTCGGGAGGTGGGGGTCCACCATTACCCGCGCATTGCCGGGACACAGACCGGAGCAAATATTAAAGTGATCCTGCGTGCATTCGGGGAGTTGTTCCGGCTGTATGGGAAATTGAAATGATCGGACGGAGTGTTTGAGCCATGGTACGATCCATTTCGCGGAACAGGATTGTCCGCACTATTTTTACAAAATTGGCAATATTCTATGATGTACTTGAACCGGCTTTAATCAGCAAACAAGGAGCGCAGTGGCGCAGTCATGCGATAGATATTTCCGGTTTGGTGAAGCCGCATCGTATTTTGGATGCGTGTTCCGGGACCGGCATTCAGTCCATACAGCTGGCGCGCCATTTTGGGTCACCCACGCATGTGGTGGCGGTCGATTTCTGCCCTGCCATGGTGACGCTTGCCAAACAAAAAATTCGCAGCGACCATCTGCACCGGCGGATTGAGTGCAAAACCGAGAATGTTGAGATTATGCCTTTTCCGGATGAATTTTTTGATGCCGTGTTTATTTCTTTTGGGATGCGCTTTGTCTCTGATATTCGCACTGTGCTCAAAGAATGCCGCCGCGTTTTGAAAAAAGACGCCCCCATGATTATCCTTGAATTGGCAGTGCCGGTAAATCCCTTCTGGCGTTTGTTGACGATCGTGCAGCGGGAATACTGGCTGCCATTTTGGGGATGGTGGAAGGCGCGTATTCCCAGCAGTATGCTGCACCATCTGAATGATTCACTGATCCACTATCCGGATGCCGACAAATTAGGGCGCATGTTGATTCGTGCCGGTTATGATGAGGTGGAGTACGAAGAACTCAGCGGCGGGACGTTTACCCTCCATCGGGCCATCAAACCCGGCGGAGAGGAATAATTTTTTTTAAAAAAAGTGCATGGAAAAAAGCGAAAATCAGTCTAATAGTAAAGGCTGAAATTCAATTGAGGGGAGAAAAAACCAGAATGAAAAAAGTTATTATTTTACTGAGTATTTTGCTAATGCCGTGTGTGGCAGGGGCGGATGGCAACAACTATGGTGCCGGGTCTTATTTGTTCCAAGGTGTGGGCAGCAGAGCATCCGGTATGGGCGGTGCCTTTGTCGCGCTGGCGGATGATGCCACTGCCGGTTATTGGAATCCGGCCGGTTTGGGGCAGATGGATTTATATATGTACCAGGCAGGCATGCAATATGCTTTTTTGGATAATAAGATGAGTTCAAGTTATCTGTCGTATTCTTTTCAAATTCCCGATCTGGGTGCATTTTCCCTGTCATGGATCAACTTTGGTGTGGGTGAACTGGAGGGCCGGGGTGAAAGCGGAGAGGTCACCAATACGTTTAGCAGTTCAGAAAACACACTTATTGTCAGCTATGGCAAAAAAATCCATAATTGGGTCAAGGGATTGAGTCTGGGGGCCAATTTGAAAATGCTTCATCAAGGTATTGATGCCTATTCAGCGTATGGGTTTGGGCTTGATGTGGGGGCTCTTTGGCAGCCGGTACTGTATTGGGACCATACCCTCGGGATTAATATCCAGAATCTTTTCCAGCAGCTTCACTGGCAGGATTCGGATGCCAAGGATGCTTCGCTGGTAAATGTCAAGCTGGGTGCTGCTATGCGTTTTTTGCCGTCTCAGGAAGAAATATATTTTAATCATTTGATAACCGCCATTGATTTTGAATTCACAGAATATCAGCGTTTCAATGCCCGGATCGGGGTGGAGTACTGGTATGTCGAGAGTCTGGGTGCGCGGGTGGGGTACAATGGCCAGGAAGTGACTGCCGGCGCGTCCTACCGTCCGAATATTTATGAAATTGATTATGCATTTCATTATGATTTGTCCGAAGTCGGCGCCCACCAGCACCGGATATCGGTCTTGTTGCGGTTTAAGTAGGATAGCCATGGTTGTTTGCAGGCGGTGTGTGATACAATAAATTCGCTATGACAAACAGAGAGCAGGAAATTCAACAAAAAATTATTGCGGTTCTTCAAAAACAGTTGGCACCTGACAGGATTATATTGTTCGGTTCACGCGGCAAGGGTTTACATGCACCTCAGGCGGATTTTGATGTTGCATTGCCCGGGAAATCACCGGGTATTGATAAAATGCAACAGATGCGTCAGGAACTTGAAACTGTTTTAGGGCTGTACAAAGTGGATGTTGTTTTTCTAAATGATGTAGATCCGGAATTCAAACAAATTATTTTGCAAACCGGGAAAACACTCTATGAAAAATGAAATTAAGTTTGCATTTGAAAAATTAGGGAAAGCGCTCACGAAACTGGATGAAGGTGCGCGGTCGGCGCGCGAGGAACTGGAAAGAGACGGCGTCATCCAGCGTTTCGAATTTTCTTTTGAACTTTTTTGGAAAACTTTGAAAATTATTTTGGCAGACCAGGGCATCCAGGCTGCCACGCCCAAAGCCATCCTCCAGGAGGCTTTTCGGCTGGGATGGATTACAGAAGATCAAGTATTCCTAAACATGCTTGAAGACCGCAATCGTACGTCCCACATCTATGACAGCCGGACAGCTCTCGCCATTTTTAACCGCATTCAGGAACAGTATGTGTCCCATTTGAAAGAAGTTTTTCAAAAAGTTGCGGAACAGTATCACGATTAAAAATAATTTTAAAAAAATTAAATGAAAATCAGAAAAGATCAGTCTAAGTAATTAAAGGGTGATATCCCAAAAAAAGGAATGTAAATGAGGAATAAAATAATTATTATTTTTTTTCTGTTTATACTGTCGATTTGTACGATGTGTCGGGCAGAAAAACCATCAGAGGAAATATCCTGGATAAGTCTGGAGCAATTGGATAATCAGGATGAATGGGAACCATTGGAAAGAAGCAATCCCGATTCACAGGGCAATTCAGTCAATGCAGGGGAAGTGATTGTTTCTGTTGATCTTGAAGAACCATCTGAGGTGCTGAATCCGCCGGAAGTGCTTATGGTCGGGACTGCCGAAGATGGAAAAAATATGGAAGAAAATTCGGTGGCATTTCGATACAGCCTGTTGTTTGACCCCCTGAGATTGGCTATTGAAGATGATGATTGGACACAGACGGTCGAGGCTCAATTGGAAAGTACGATTACAGACAAAATATCCATTGTACTCATTGGATTGTATTCTTTTTTAACTTCTGAACGAAATTATTTGGCGGGGAAATATAACCGGTACGGATTTGGAGGTGGGATGCGTTATTATCCTGCCGGAGAGACGGGGAGCCAATGCGGCTTCTGGTTGGGTCCCAAAGCGACTGCTCAGTTTGGAAGGTATGCCTTTGAAACCGTAAGCGGTTATTCAAGCACGCTTGATGATACAATTCTGACTGTCGGCGCCGAGGCTGGTTTTAAATGGTTTGTCGGCAGGGATGTGGGGATCGTTATTTCGCCTTATGCCGGTTATTACTACATGACGGTCCAATATCCTGATGAAGATTATTTGGAGAAGTTGGAACATGATTACTTTTTTATGGGGATTTATATTGGGATGGGATTTTAAAGAAGAGGACTATTAAAAAAAGAGGATTAAAAAATGAAAATGAATAAAAAGGTCATCATCATTTTATCTGCAGTCGGTATTGTTGCCATTGCTACAGCAATCACAGCAACTACCGGAGGACAAATGTCGTTTGAAGAGGCGTTTGCGAAAAAAAATGCGGCTAGAAAGGCCGCCTATCAAAAGAAATTTAAAAAAGAAAAACCTTTAGAATGGAATTCGGAAATTCAGGCGCGTCAGTTACAGGAAAAATATGGAAAAAAAGTGGATGCAAATATCAAACGGGTGGAAGAAGTATTGGCCAATCCGGGGAAATCCAGTGATCAAACGATCATGTACTTAGGATGGGCTAAAGATATTAAAGCAATACCTGTATTAAAAAAAGTACTGGAAAAAGATATATGCGCAAAGAGTCGGCAATTTGCGGTTGTGGCATTGCAGACAATCGGGGATCATTCAGTTATCCCTGCTTTGCAAAAAGCATTGGAGGATAAAGACCAACGCGTGAAGGTTGCAGCAGCCATAGCATTAGCCAAATTCAATCAAATTAATCAGGCATTTCCAACATTAAGGGATACTGCGCTAAAGAAGGGCATCGAAAATTGGATCATTGATTTTAATGGAGAAGCAGGCAAGAAATATTTATTAAAAAATCGAAGAGATGTCCAAAGTAAGACTAAAAGCTTACCAAGTAAAGCATTGAGGGCTTTAGGGGAAATTGGAGACGAAAAATCCATTGAAGTTGTGCGTCAAAGCCTAAATGATAAAGTGACCTACGTGAGGTTTATTTCGGCATCAATTTTGCTCAAAAAAAATGATAAAAAACGCGCATTACCTGTACTTGAAGCAATAATCCTTGATTCAAATACTTCGAGCACAATTAGGCCATCGGCCATTGGCGTGGTTGTTCAAAGTAAAGGATGGCAAGAGAAAAAGCTCATCAAGCAATTGCTCAATTCTCGGAATTCGATTATTGTGCAGGAAACAGAAAAAGCAATTCAAAGGCATAAGGACGATTGATGATGAAAAGAAAAATAATATTTATTCTAACCGCTTTATTTGGGTTTTCTTTTTTAGCGCAATCAGTTGTTGCTTACAATACTGCGGTTGTTGCGCAATATGCCGATGATTATTGGGATAGGAGAAATCCTGATTATGACAATTTTCATGGTGCTGATTGTGCGAATTTTGTTTCACAATGCCTGATTGCGGGTGGGATGATGCTTGGAACAGATGAAGACAAAGCTCTTTTTATCGATGGTGTACTGGAGGATCACATAAAAAAAGGCGGTGTCATATCAACAGTGGTCAGTTTGATGCCCTATATTGAAAATTTTGAGCATGCTGAAAAAATAATATCAAATTCTGTTGAATATTTAAATACCGTACTGAATGTTGGCGATGTTGTGGTATTTGGCTACGACGATGGAGATGTTTTGAGTAATGAATATGATGAGTTTTCACATTCAGCGATTGTGTATAAAAAAGATCAGGGTGAAATATTATTAGCATACCATTCAACGGATAGTATTGACGTTACGATTCAAGAAGCAATTAATAATGGGAATTATAACAGAATTATTGCATACCATTTTCCGAACAGCACAGAGACCGGTCAACATGTAAGGTTTTACGGAACCGGGGAATATTATGGTGATCATACGTTGGACATGATTGTGATGGATTCGGGATATAATTATGAAGGTTATATTATTGATTCAACAGATGATGGTGAACAGGATCTTGTGGTTGGTGAAAATACCAGCTCATTAAATGGCTGCGCGCACTTCATCAAGGCCTATTGCAGTGATGCGCATAAAGGTATTCCGGATGACGGATTGATATTCGGACAGCCCTGGACCAGTCACGATCCAGATCATTGGGCCTATTGGGCCAGGTTGGCGGTTGTTTATGCCAACCAAAATAATTATTCCAGCTTGGATACGTTACAGGCTATTTGGTATATTACGGATCGCTCAGGTTCGTACAATCAAATTTTAACAGGCATCGGATATGCTTCTGACGGGCCGGATAAAAATATTTCAGGCTATTATCCTCCTGTGAATGACAATTCCATCAAGTTATTTCATAATAAGTTCAATCCAATAAATAACGAGACGATGAGTATTGTTTACAATCTTTTCGAAAGCGGACCGGTTTCCATTAAAATTTATACGATTGACGGTACATTAGTGGTGACAATTTTGAATGGCGTTTTTCGAAATGCGGGGTCACATTTGGAAGTGTGGCATGGTAAAAATGAACGGCTAAATATTGTTGCCAGCGGTATTTATTTTTTGCATATTGAAGCGCCAGGGCTTAAGGATACCAAGAAAATATGTGTTGTGAAATAAGGAAGGCGTCTATGTTTTTAAGTTTTTTAAGAAAAATAAAAAGAACTTCAATTGTTTCGGTGATGGTTTTTGTCTGCTTGCCGTTTGCGGTTTATTCAGAGGATTATGCAGAGACAGGCGGCAGGTTTTTGTTGCAGACTGCAGGAGCGAGAGTATTGGCGATTGGTGAGGCGTATACTGCAGTTGCAGATGATATTTATGCACTCTATTATAATCCTGGCGGTTTGGCCAAGGTCAAACGCGGTGAATTGAACGCACAATATCGCAAGGGCTTGGTGGATACCTATTATGGTTTTTTAGGTATCACGGTTCCGACCGAGCATTCAACACTGGGAGCAAGTTTTTTTACTTTTCAGGGCGGCGAGATTGAGATTAATGAGCTGGATGGGACCTCGGAAACCTTGAAAGCGGAGGAAGACTATGTTGTGAGTCTGGGGATAGGATATTATCTGGATAGTGTGCCTGGAAAATTGGGGTTTGGTGTGGCAGTGAAGGTTATTTCTTCAAAGTTGGTTGAAGAATACGAAGCCTATGCACTTGCGATGGACATTGGCGGTTATTATGATACAGCGGTCAAAGGATTGTCGATTGGTTTTGTTTTTCAAAATATTGGGACAAAAATAAATTATCTGGAACATGCTGATCCATTACATTTTACTTCCAGGCTGGGTATTGCTTATAAGCTTGACATGGGCATGCAAAACCATTTATGGACATCTCTGGATATTATAAGTGAGGATAAAGTAAACGTTGGTATGGAATTCGCCATCAAACAAGTTGTTTTTTTTCGTGCAGGATATAAACATGGATATGATCTGGAGTCCTTTACCTGTGGTGTTGGTTTCTCGGTAGGGATGCTTAGGATTGATTATGCATTGGGCTTGATGGGGACGCTGGGAGAAAATCACCTGATTTCAATCACATTCCGTGATAGCTAAAAATTATATTCAAAATTGGTTCGGTTTGAATCCAAAGCTTGAGACTGGTCAGGAAATAGGCTATACTAATAAGATAGCGTATCGCTAATTGGAGCCTGTTATGATAAAAAAATGGTTTTCTGGAATCGTAGTGGGGTTGACTGTTGCAATGGTTTTGACCCCGACACTATTTGCGGCTGAACTGATTTTGAATCGTGATTTTTTATCATCCAATCCTTCTTATATTCCGCAATGGGTGACCGGAGCCAGTCCCACGTCTTTTAACCCGACGATTCATTCCGGGGTTGTCCAGCCGGACGCCAATCCAGGCAATGTTGCGGTGGCACCGGGCAATAGTCTGGGCGGGTATACAAATTCTTATTTACAGCAATATTTGCATATTCCCAGAGATGCGGTGGGCAGCACCCTGACGTTTTATTATCAATGGAAAATTTCCTATGTCTTTGGAACACAGTTGTATATGGATGCGCATTTTGGCGGGATTGAAGTGGCCCGTGAACAGGGGAATGGGGAGTTGATCCAGGCGACACCCACACCCGGCTGGACACAGGTTCAGCACTATCTGAATCTACCGGCTTACAGCGATCAAAATGTTACCTTGCGGTTTCGGGCGTTTGATGACGGGGTTTCGGACCCTAATTATATATATGTAGATGATGTCTCTTTGGATGTGATCACTGCCACCAAGACCATTACCCCGACGATCACACTGACTGCGACGCGCACACCAACGTATACCATCACACCGACATTCACCTATACACCGACCATTACGCCTACCTATACAATTACACCCACCATAACCCAGACGGCCAGTGTCACCCCCTGGCCGGTGCCGCAAGGGGATGTGATTGTCTATCCCAATCCGGCTTCCGGTGATCAGGTGACGTTTATGTATTCGCTTAGTGCACCGGCGGATATCAGTATTGATATCTATAATTTACTGGGATACAAGGTTGCGCATCTGGAGGATAACAATAAAATTGCGAACATCAACCGCAAGACAACCTGGAATATTAAAGATATTGCGCCTGGGGTGTATTTGTTTCAAGCTAGTGTGAAAAGTGCCCAGGGGACCAGTAAAAATAAAATCCGGCGTTTGGTGATTACAAAATAATGAAAGTAGGGAACGGTCGCGACCGTTCCCTACTGGGAGTTTTGAAATGATTTCGGAAGAAACCATCAATCAGGTCACAAATTTGTTAAAAGCGGCAGCCCCGCATGCCACGGTGATCCTCTTTGGATCGCAGGCCCGGGGAGAGGCAGGTGTACACAGTGATTTGGATATTATGGTCATTGAACCAAAGGTAACTGCCAGGCGTGCTGAAATGGTACGGCTTTCCGATGTTCTTCGTCCCTTGAAAATTCCGGTGGATATCGTTGTTTCCAGCCGGGATGATTTTCAAGAGTGGTCTGACATGCCAGGCACGGTTTTTCATAGAGCAGCCCGTGAAGGACGTGTTTTATATGACACAGCAGGATAAACAATTTTTTCTTTTAATGAAAAAGGCCAGGCAGGATGAGTATATTCTTGAAAAATTGGTTGGTGATGAAGATGCGCCGGTTGAAATTTTTGGTTTTCATGCCCAGCAAGCATCAGAAAAAATACTGAAGGCGGTTTTGGCAAAAAGCGGATTGTTGTTTCCGCCAACGCATCGGCTGGTGGAATTAATTGACCTGGCAAAAGACGGTGGGATTGAGGTGCCGGATCAGTTTGAAGAAATAAGGCATTTAACACCCTTTGCTGTGGAATATCGTTATGATGTTTTTGAAGATGCGCAATTTGAACCATTGGATAAAGAACACATCCGCCAATTGGTGCACCAATTGCATGAATGGGCGGAAATAACACGTTTCCATAAAACAGGAAATCACTCATGAATTATTTTTTTAAGTATCAAAAGATACCCATAATGAAAATGACAACTTTTCTGTTTTTTTGTGTATTTTTTGGATTGTTGGCAGTTAATCACGCCGCTGACCTTGAAGAAAACTACGCCTATTCGCAGGTGGCGATGCCGGAGATTATGATCGGCGCGGGGACCCGGGCAACTGCCATGGGCGGTGCGGCAGTTGCCGCCGGCAATGACTTGAGCTCGCTTTTTTGGAATCCGGCAGGCTTGGAACAGTTGAAGTCCACCCAATTTTCGTTTATTCACAATACCTGGTTGCAGGATATCAACCGCGAAACAGTGATTTTTGCTGTGCCGTTTGGTAAGGATTTGGTCGTGGCCCTGGGAGGTAATTACTTGGGACTCGGTAGTTATGAGAAGACCGGGATTGCCGCAGACGGGGTGATGATTTATAACGAAGAATCGGTTGCCATGGCGATGTTTGGCGGCTCATTGGGTGCGGGCATGGCAATAACCTCCGATATCAGTGTCGGGGGTGCGGTGAGTTTTGCCATGCAGGATTTGGGTGAGGTCTCGCCCATGACAGTGTATGCTGATTTGGGAGCGCAATACCATGGGATGAAAAATATGGTGCTGGGCATCAACTTTGAAAATTTGGGAATGGGCGTTGAGGGATATTCGATTCCCATGGGTGTTCAAGCGGGCGGCACCTATCAGTTTAATTTTGGGAATCCGGGCGAACTGCTGCTTGCATTGGACACAGAAGTGTTATTTCATGAAATTGCCGATTCGATTATTCATTTTGGGTTTGAATACATCTATGTCCGGATATTAAAAATCCGGGCAGGCTATCAGTTTTCCGCAGCTGCCAAACCGGAAGGATTATGGGGGTTGACCGCCGGTTTGGGGGTCAATCTGGGTGCTTGGGATTTTGGATACAGCTTTGCGCCGCAAGGTGACCTGGGCATTGCCCACCGTATTTCTCTTACACTGGATTTGAAAGATATTGGCAAGTCGTCCAAAAAAAAGCGGAAGAAAAAAGAGAAGAAAAAGCCGATCATGACACCGCGGATGGGATTCGGCATTGATGGTGGTTCCATAAGCGCAAGGCGGGTTTCGCCGATTGCTGCGATATCAAAAGAAGAGGCAGCCATGCGATCCTTTTTGAAGGGGAGCTTGAAGATAGAGGCACGCGTGACCAAAGCCAGGAAAAAAGGGGCCCGGGAAGTGCATTTTCGTGTCAAGCGCAGCTCAGGGGCACGCGTGAAAAATTGGAAAATGACTTTGCGGGACCGGCAGGGCAAGACGCTGCAGGAATTCAAGGGCAAAGAAATTCCCAAGCTTATTCGTTGGAACGGCCGGGACAAAAAAGACCGGATTGTTGAGGATATCAAGGGCGTACGTTACCTTATGGCGTTGCAGGATATCAACGGCCAAAAAGAGGAGCAGCAGGGAAGAATTGGGGTTAGTAGCAAGGGGACGCTGCCTATGCAGAAAAATCCGCGCCAAGAATTTTTTAATTCAAAAACATTTGGGCCGATTCTTTTTGGCCGGAACCAGGCAGAGGTTTCGTCTAAAGCAGCCCGACAAGTTGCCGCTATAGCGGAATTTATTTATCAGCATCCGAACACTAAAATTTATATTGAAGGTTATACCGATTCGGTCAATGAAGGGAGCAGAAAAGTTTATCTTGCAAAAGCCCGTGCCGAGGCGGTTGCCCGTTATCTGACTGCTTATCATAAAATTCCTATGTCGCGCATTCTTATGCGTGGACGCGGCGCTTCCAATCCTGTTGCCAATAATCTTGATCCGGATCTGCGGTACAAAAATCGCCGGGTTATTATTACGGTCAAGGGGCAGAAGAGATAGCCGGTACGAGTTTTAGCAGTTTTCGTTTGGCTTTAAATTGACTGGATGAATACGTCGCAACCGCCAGCACTTCGATCGCAGAAGCTTTCGCCGCACTCTGACTTGGCAGATGCCAGTGGTGCAGATGCGCTCCTGAATCAAACCATTTTTTATCAAACAGTATTTCTTGTTTCTTTGTGGACGGATTCATTCGAATTGTGATCCAGGCAGGTTCGGTTAAAAAATAGCTGATTTTTATAGTGGCTGATTTGAGTGGATCACGAATTGCCCGGGCATCAAGAATATCTGTTCCGATCCAGAAATAATGGGCAGCCTGTTTGTCTGCGACAAAAACCTGACCAAAATGCCGGTGAATGGCAATGCCGGTCGGAGATTGAAAAAAGCCGTCCCCTTTGCCTGGTTGCCCAAAGCTTACCAGATGATCCAGCTGCCGGTTGAATTTGTGAATTTCCGAGCGCTGCGGATCAGTGACCCAAATATTTTCATAGTAGTCCAGTTCCAGCCAGGCAAAAGCAGCGGGTTCTCCGGAAAAACCCAGAGAGGCGGCAGTGCGTTGATGATGCAAATTACCCGCGAAATCCATTCGTGAAATTCGTTGTCCATCCTGATCGGAAAAAAAAATAAAAGCACTTTTGTAAAAGGACCAGGGTTCACCGGGATCAACCACAGAAATTGCACGGGGAGCTGCCAGACGTTTTTTATTTGGCAGATCGGGTCCGATACTTTTGGTATAGGCGTGGTCCGGCGTGTAAATTAGAATTTGGTTTCGCAAGGTATCGGTAATAAACAGGGTCCCTTGGGAATCCAATGCAATGCCCCAGGGTTTTTGCCAGCCGCCGGGTGGTTGTGGCAAGACTCCTTTTGGGATCAATCGGTTGTTTTTTAATTTTAAGATGACAACCTCTTTTCGTCCGGGATCAACGACATAGGCCGTACCATTCGTGTGGAGAGCGACTCCGGCCGGTTGGAGGAACGCATGCGGAGAATTCAGATCATCGCCCACTACATCGAGATGGGTCAGGTCGGGATTGTAAATAAGGTGGCCTTGGCCGCTGTTGGCGCCCAGTACGCTGATTTGAAACTGAGGTCCCGGTTTTTGTATGCCAAGGTTATGCAAAAGCAGGTTACACGTCAGGTCTTGTGGTTGGTCGAGATAGGTGCGATTACCCAAAAACAGCCGGAGCAATTCCGGGGTTCCCCGATGGATGCCGAAGGGAGTATGCCAAAAAGGCGGATAGAGTAGAGACGTCGGTTCTTTTTCCACAAGCTGCGGCCCGGC
This sequence comes from bacterium, assembly GCA_021108215.1. Lineage (NCBI taxonomy): Bacteria > bacterium. The sequence goes on from JAIORK010000048.1 coordinate 21,908, forward strand.
AAAAAGAGTGTGCGCCATGAATGTTAGCGAACCTGTCAGGATGAACAACCGGACCCAAGAGTGCATCTCTTTGTGTTAGCATGGAGGAGGGGTAACTGTCAAATTGAAAAGTCGGCAAGCTGCGGGGAACAAGCGATGTGCTTGCAGTTATTATCTTTTGAAAATTCCGATTCAATTTTAAGATGAGATATGGCATTATTTGAGCAGAGACATCAGTATGTGAAGGAGGACGGTATGCTGCGTTATCCGGCAGTTGCCGGGATGTTTTACGAAGAAAACAAGGCGGCGCTGCAACTTCAATTGGACGGGCTCTGGCCTGAACCGGGCATGCCAAAGCGGTCTGCGCTTGGCGCCATGGTGCCTCATGCAGGATATGTTTTTTCCGGACGGACGGCGGCCAAAGTCTATGCAACTTTGAAACCGGCAGATGTCTATTTTCTTTTAGGCCCCACGCACAGTGGGCAAGGGGGTGCAATTGCACTTTCCCGGGCAGCGGAATGGGAGACACCCTTGGGACGCGTTTTGGTTGATGGTCCCATGAGTGCGGCCTTGAAAAAAAGTTGTTCCGGTGTATCGTACAGCGACCAGGCGCATGAAGGGGAGCATGCCATAGAGGTGCAGCTTCCGTTCTTGCAGAAAATGAGTGGTGGGTTTTCCATTGTGCCGATAGGATTGGGAACGCATTGCATGACGCAGCTTCGCAGGCTGGGGGAAAGCATTGCGGCGTTGATCCAAAACAGCCGGAAAAAATGTGTGGTACTGGCATCATCTGACATGAATCACTTTGCATCTTTGGAAGACACACAGACGCTGGATAAAAAGGCGTTGCAACCTTTGCTGGCATTGGATGCAGAGGGACTTATGGAGACCGTGGCTGAACAGAATATTTCAATGTGTGGTGTCGGACCGGCGGTTGTGATGGCAGTTGCTTCCAAAGCGCTGGGTGCGACTCGGGCAGAGCTGATAGATTATACAACCTCGGCGGAGGTATCAGGTGACGAAGACCGGGTGGTGGGTTATGCCGGTGTGTTGGTCTGTGCGGACACATGATACCGTCAAATGATCGCTGGGAAAGCGGCGAGACAATGTCCCTATGTGCGGCAGGCTTTCAGGATTATCATGACTGGGTGATCAAAGAAACCGGAGATGTTTCCTAGTATGCCGGGAAAGAAAACAGTAAAAAAACCTATTCGGAAAACGCCTAAAAAAATGAAGGATTCGTTTGTCCAAGGCGTGCTCAAAGCCGGCAGCCGGAAAGAGGTTGCCGGACTTATTGCCCGGGAAGCCGGACGGTTGTTTGGTGCATGTCCTGCCTGGATTGTGATTTTACCTCCGGATGGGAGCAGACCGGTGCTGGTGGCGGCATCCAAACAGCTTCGTTTGCCAAAAGCACCGGACGATGAGCTTATCCAATGGGTCGCGGATCAGAAAAATATTTTACAGGTGATCCCGGGAAGGCAAGTCATTTTTCAGGAATTGAAACCCAACGGGGAACAATGGCGCAGTCCAGCAGGTCCGGCAATCATGCTGCGTCGTTATCAAAAAAGTCGGGCATGGTTGGGTAAATCCTTTGAAAAAGGCGCAGTGTTCATTGCTTCGCTGGACACACCGAAAAAAAAGAGCCGAATACTTCCCAAGGATGGAAAAACGATTTTGGTTTTGTTTGCCACGGCGTTGACCGAACAGGTTAAAGCGGAGGTGCAACCTTTTATACAGACGGCACGCATGGCAGTCGGTATGACAGGTCAGAAAAAGAGTCTGGCAAAGCGTCTGCGGCAAACCACTTCCATTGCCGAGATTGCGCAAAATATTAACGCTATTTTGGATCTAGATATTCTTTTGCGGTTGATCATTCTTGAAGTGGCAAATGCCATGCAATGTCAGGCCAGTGATATATGGATGACAGGTGAGCAAACATCAGAATTGGTTTGCAAAACAAGCCTGGGTCTGGCGGCTGATTTGCGGGGGCGTCCTTTGGCGGCAGCGTATACCCGGCAAGCCATGAAGACGGGTGATGCGGTTTGGATTGAAAATGTCGGAGATGACGAAAAATTGGATCAGGAACTTTTGCGTAGCGCCGGGATTGTATCGATGGCGGTTATACCGCTGAAAATTAAAAATAAAATAATAGGTGTTCTCCACCTTTTTGCGAAAAAACAGCATGCCTTTGTTTCCGAGGAACGGGTGTTGCTGAAAACGTTGGTCAATCAGGCCACGACCGCGATCGACAATGCCAATCTGTTTGAGGAGACCAAACAGCGTGCCCAGGAATTATTGGCACTGTATGAGGTGGCGCAAGTCATCAGTGAGGTGTCTAATCTAACTCATGCTCTGGAGCAGATTGTCGGGAGGGTGAGCGAGGTTTTAAATGTCGAAAAATGCTGGCTGATGTTCTTGGATAAAAAAAACGGGAGGTTAAGCGCGCATTCCGCCGCAGTGGGATTTTATGAAGAACAAATTGAGGCGATGAATTTGCCGCTGGATGCGCCGGGAATTTCTTCCCGGGTTTTTCACAGTGCACGTGAAATGTTTACCAATACCGCAGAGCAGGAGCCGTTGGTTGAGGCGGAATTTAAAAAGCAGTTTAAGTTGCGAAATTTAATGGCTGTGCCCTTGCGCGGTCAGGAAGAAACCTTTGGTGTGTTTTTTGTAGCTAATAAAAAAGGCGGCAATTTGTTCAAAGGCAATGACGTACGTTTGTTTAGAACCATGGCTTCAGAGGCTTCTGTGATTATTCGAAATGCCACGCTGTATAATAAGCTCAAGAGCAGTTATCAATCAGTGATTCAGATTATCACCGGTATGATTGATGTTCGGGAACCCTATACCCGGGGGCATTCGGGGCGGGTTGCGGTTTATAGTGCCATGATTGCCAAACAGTTACAGCTGCCGGAAGACATCATTGAGCGTATTCGGATGGCGGGTCTGATGCATGATATCGGTAAGATCGGTATTCCGGAAAATGTACTGCTCAAAACCGAAGCATTGACCCCGGAAGAACAGGCTGCCATGGAACGCCATCCGGAAATCGGCGGTCAGATACTGGAAAATATTGAATTGCCCTGGAATATTCATGATTTGGTTTTGTGTCATCACGAAGCCTATGATGGCAGTGGATTTCCCAATGGATTGCAGCAAGAGGATATTCCGCTGGGATCGAGGATTATTGCAGTGGCCGATGCCTTTGATGTGGCCACCAGCAGCGTGGGGCAGCAACCTTCCGAATTATCCCAAGATGGGTTTGCGATGATTTTGAAAGAATCCGGCAGGCATTTTGATCCGCGTGTGGTGAGCGCATTTGAGAAAATCCGGACGAAAGTGCAAGCCGTGATGGCGGAACGGCACCGGCGGAAAGTGGATTGAATGATCCGGAGTCTTGAGTTGTTTACCGCGCGGCGAGCAGTTGTCTGACTTGGTCGGCAAGTTGTTTTGCAGTCAATCCATGTTTTTCGAAGAGTTCTTCCGGTTCGCCGGATTCACCGAATTGATCACGTACACCCAGCCGCTTGAATTTTGTCGGGATCGCTGATTCTGCCAACACTTCAGCTACCGCACTTCCCAACCCACCGATAATCGTATGCTCTTCGGCAGTGAGAACAATGCCGGTTTCCTGAGCGGCTTTATAGACAGCAACTTCATCCAGTGGTTTGATCGTGTGCATATTAATAACCCGAAGGGTGATGTTTTCTTTTTCTAAAATTTCCGCTGCTTTGATGGATTCCTGTACCAAGGTGCCACAGGCAATCATGGCGGCATCAGATCCATCCCGAAGCACCTGGGCTTTGCCGATTTCAAATGATTGGTCCGTCTTCAGACTTTCAACCTTTGGCCGTCCCAGACGAAGGTAAACCGGTCCTGGTAGATAATAAATCGCCTTGGTGGCTGCCGCAGCCTGCGGACCGTCGGCAGGGACAACTACTGTGAAATTGGGCATGACCCGCATAAGCGCAATGTCCTCAATGGCTTGATGGGAAGCACCGTCAGGACCGACCGAGAGTCCGGCATGGGTGGCACAAATTTTGACATTTAATTTGGGGAAAGCGATTGAGTTGCGAATTTGATCAAACGCGCGGGCAGTGGCAAAGACTGCGAAGGTGGAGGTAAAGGGGATTTTTCCCGAAACGGCCAGTCCGGCCGCCCAGCCGGTCATGTTTTGTTCGGCCACTCCGATATTATAAAAGCGGTCCGGATATTTTTTTGCAAAAACACAGGTTTTGGTAGAGCAGGAAAGATCCGCGTCAAGCACCACCAGGTTATCATGTTGTTCCCCCAGTTCGGCCAGCATGTTTCCATAGGCTTCCCGGGTTGCGATTTTTTCAGTCATACAAAAACTCCTTCGAATAATTACCGTCTCAACCGTATGTCTGCTAAAAGTGTTCGCTGCGGTTGGGTTTTATCAAGGGGAGAAAGCCCGTTGATTTTTATTTTTTTAGTTCCTCCAAGGCCTGACAGACCTGCTCTTGCGAGGGGGCCACACCGTGCCAGCCGGCTTTGTTTTCCATGAAGGTGATGCCTTTTCCTTTGACCGTCTTGGCAACAATAACGGTCGGCCGGCCGGTTTCATTTCGGGCTGAAGAAAGAGCGGCCAAGAGATTTTGCATGTCATGCCCATCGGCTTCAATGACATTCCATCCAAAAGCCTTCCATTTGTCGGAAATGGAATCCATATTCATAACATCCTGTGTCCTGCCATCAATCTGCAGGCCGTTGTTGTCAACAATGGCACAGAGATTATCCAATTTGTAATGAGACGCACTGGCGGCAGCCTCCCAGACTTGTCCTTCGTTTAACTCACCATCACCCAATACGGCATAAACCCGGTAGCCCGGTTTTCCGCTTTTATCACGGGCGGCGACGGCCATACCACACGCGACAGACAAACCCTGTCCGAGTGATCCGGTGGACATCTCAACACCCGGAGTTTTATTCATATCCGGATGACCCTGTAAGCTGGAATTGAGCTTGCGGATGGTTAAGAGTTCATCGCTGGAAAAATAACCGGTTCTCGCCAAAGCCGCATAAAGCGCAGGCGCAGCGTGTCCCTTGGATAAAATAAAGCGGTCCCGTTCCTGCCAGGACGGATTTTGGGGATCATGTTTGAGTTCTGAGAAAAAGAGAGTGGTTAGGATATCTGTTACCGAGAGTGACCCGCCGGTATGTCCTGAGCCGGCTTCTCCTAGCATTGCGATAATATCGCATCGGATGATTGTCGCCTGTTTCGCCAGAAAGGCAGGATCTGAATTTGTTGGGAATGGCACGATTAGAAAACCTCCATAAAATATGGGGGAAATGGTACTATTCCGGTCTGGTCTTTGTCAAGTGATAAAACCGGAACATTTTTGATTAAATAGTTGATCCTGAAAAAATCAAATTGGAACTCATTTCCCGATGGAGCCTGGTCAAACGATTGAGCAAGTACGCCGGGCATTGCCCGGCGAATGCCGGGTGCCGGGATTCGGATGATACGATGATACCTCGCCTTCGTTGACCGCTACTTTAGTGTCTATCCATATCCCCGTTCCGTACTTTGTTCTTTGGCAGCTCACGCGATCAATTGTTTGACCAACCGATAGTAGGGAATGGTCGCGACCATTCCCTACTATCGGTTGAGACCTGTGCGTATTGTTTCACTCCCATGCAGCCTATTCGTTCAACAACACGCGTACCAATATCCCTAACACTTTTCGTGTTTTTTAGGATCGACTCAATAATTAAAGAAGTATGGGTTTCGGCTGCTTTTCGAAAACTGCGGCAACGGCTAAAAAAGAATGTTATACTTTTTTCACGAAGGAGGTATTTGTGGGCGCACTCTCATTTTTTAAGCAATCGTCCCTTTGGAGGGATTATGCATTTGCCGGTTTTTCCGGTATGTTGCTTTGGTTTTCCTGGCCCAATGCCCTGTGGCCAGGATTTTCCTCACTTCCCGGCTGGCTGGCTTTGATTGCTTTGGTGCCTTATTTTTCTCTTTGGCGAAAAACCGGCTGGCGGGGTAATTTTGTCTATGGCTGGGTGGTAGGGTTTATTTATTTTTTGGGAATTATTTATTGGCTCCGGCTTATCAACAAAGATACAAATGTAGACAATACGATCGGCTGGATTTTTTTTGCTGCATGCGGAGGAATTTATTTCGGGCTTTTTGGCGCTTCGGCGCGTCTGCTCCGCGACCGGTTGCAGCTCCCTCATTGGTTGGTACTCCCGATTGTTTGGACAGCCTGGGAATATGTGCGTGGACAGATTCTCACCGGCGGGTGGCCCTGGGGGAGTTTGGGGCATTCCCAGTACGCCAATCCGCTTTTGCGACAAGTGGCGGCAGTCGCCGGTGTGGGCGGGGTTTCGTTTATGCTGGTTTGGATCAATTATTTTGTCCTTTTGGGCATAGACCGGCTAAACAATAGTGTTAGACATAGGGAACCGGATTTTTCAAGCATGTATTTTTCAAAAAAAAGAATTCAAGCGGCGCTGTTTCGAAAACCGCTTCATTTAATCCTGGGCGCAGTCATCATCCTCGTCTGGAGTGGCCTGCTGGGTATGCTGGTTATAGAGACGGTCCGGTTCGTGAGGGTAAAACCGCAGGCCCTCACCATTGCAATGGTCCAGGGAAATATTAATACGGACCAGCGTTGGGATGCTAGCTACAAGGACAAGGTTATGACCAAGATGGAGAGTCTGCATGCCCAGGCGGCGCAGGGGAAGCCGGATCTTATTATTTGGGCTGAGTCCTGTTTTCCGAGTTTCCTGGAATACACCCCGGAAAAAAAATGGGAAGACCGATTACGTGCATTGATACGCCAACACCAAATTCCGACAGTATTGACCAGCAATGAGTACCAGAAAACCTACTTGCTTGAGGGGCCTAAATACCATCATTATAACAGTGCTTTTTTATTAGGTCCGCAAGGTGAGGTTCTGGGGCGCTACCGGAAAATAAAATTGGTTCCCGGCGGGGAGTATATTCCATGGGAGTGGATGAAATCTTTCATGCAGGCAGTGGTGCGCGAACCGATTCCAGTGGATTTTGAACCCGGAACAGAGTATACGGTATTTCAGTGGGAGTCTTCCAAATTTTCAACGTTGATTTGCTATGAGGATCAATATGAAGTTCTGGCCACCCGAATGGCCCGGAAGGGTGCGGATTTTTTTATCTCACTTTCCAATGACGGATGGGCAGGAAAATCCGCCATGAGTACTCAGCGGGTTGCCATGTCGGTTTTTTTAGCTATTGAAAATCGTGCTTATTTTGTAAAAGCTGGTATGACCGGGCCCAGTATGCTGATTGATCCCTGGGGACGCCTTGGCAAACCCATTCCGCTTTTTGAGCCGGGAATCAATCCGGTTGTCATTTATCCCAGGACATTTTTAACAAGTTACGCGTGTTTTGGGCATCTTTTTTCTTTTGCCTGTTTCATCCTGATGAGTGCTTTTTTTTTGGCTGCGTTTTTACCAGTTCGGGTGCGCGGGAAGGTTGCCTAGCACTTCAATTGCCCAATTTTTTATAAATTAAAATTTTTTAAACCTGTAAAAAAAAATACTATTTTTGTAAATTATAGTTTTCCAATAATATCCTTTTAAAACAGCTGTATTATTTTTGCGTTGAATTTTGACTCTGCTATTTTTCGGTGATATACTTTAAAAGGCAAGAATTATTTGAGTAAATTTTTGCAGATTTTAATAGAAACAAAAAATTGAATAAATTTTTGCAGACTTACACAATAATTGTATAACGGGGTGATGATTATGATGCACTTACATTTAATCATGAATAAAGGAAAAAAGACGATGGATGACTTCTGGCGAATGCTGCGGGAGCGGCAACGCAAGATCATTTCACTGATCATCGCTGTAACCTTTGTGTTCAGCATGACCGGTATTGATGTGATCTTGGTCCATGCGTTTGACCAGAATCATCATGAAAATTATAATCAGATGGATGATTTGTATGCGCCGGCCAACCCCCTGGCGGATAGCAACCCCGATGCGTTTATTGATATTTCCACAGATGAAAAATCCAGTGACCCCATTATTAGTGACACAAAATTAAATGTTTTAAAAGCGGAGTATGGAGATCTGCTTAATACGGTTTCTTTGCAGACCGTGGCTGAGCGGTCAACCAGTGGTGTGAATCTTGAGTCCGCGGTTATCAATGCATTGCAAGACCAGGGGCAATTAACCGGTACCGAGCAACCGGTGGATTCCGGCACTGAAATGATGCCGGAAATCGATCCGACGTTGATTGCTGAAGCAGCGACGACCGGTCAGGGCCCGCTTTCGTTTACCCTTGAGCTGGGAAGCCTGGACATTGGTGTGCGTCAGGATGAGGGAGGGACCGGTATTGTGAAACTTCCGGTTCCGGTGGTTGCAGTTCAGGAAGAGGAGCCGCAGCCGGAGACAACGGACACGAGTACGCAAGTGGCGGAAACAGAAGAGGACACTGCCGGCGCGACGATTGCCACGAATGAAACACAGCCGCAAGCGGATGTCGCAATACTCCAAAGTGAAGACCAAACCGATCAGAATCAAACAGTCCCCGTGGATACGGAACAAGCTGAAACCCAGGAGATCGTAGACCTCCCGGATATCCAGGATTCCGAGCAACCGGCCGAGACCACGGAGACAGAACAGGCGGAAGAATCTGAAGGTACGTTGATGGATCTGGCCAATGAATTTCTTTCCCGCCTGGGATTTGGGACAGAAGACCAGAAGGATGATGTGCTCAATGTTGAAGAGGTCGCGGTGGAAAATGAAGCTGAGACAGCAGGAACCCAAGAAACGCAGGAAGAAGGCAATGAAACAGTAGACCCGGAAACTGAAAATACCGAAGACATTATTGTGATGACAGATACTGAAGGTGAAGAAGGAGAAGGCGAGGCAACCCCGGGGACGGAGGATGAAGAGGAAGGTGAGGTTGTTGTCCCGGGCGAGGAGAGTCCTGAAGAAATTGCCGCCAAAAACGATGAGGATGAAGGTGAAGGCACGGAAGAAGAAGCGAGCCTGCCTGATTTGATTGCGGCCTTGCTGCTGGGCGAAGATGAAGGCGAGACGGAAGGTGAAGTTGATACGGAATTATTGGAAGCGATTATGGATGAATTTCCCGAGGAGCTGCCTGAGATTGATACGGGTGAGGGAATGGAAGGTGAAGTGGATATTTCCGCTTTGTTGGATGAGATGGGGATTGAACTCGATAACGAAGGCATGCCTGCTGAAGCGGAAGAACTCTCGTCGGTATTGGTGGAAGAAGATGCACCCGATGCGGAGCAAGGTGAAGAAGTGATTGAGGAAGATACCGGATTGGAAGATGCGCCGGTGACCAATACGGATTCAGAGCACGCGGAAGAAGATGAGACCAGCCTGGTCGGTCCTGAAACCACGATGAAGGAAGAAAAACTGGTTGAAGAGGAAGAGGAAGAACCTGAGGAAGGAGATCCGAGTCCGGAAGATGTGGCGGAAGCAGCAACGGTGGCGAAAGACGATGTACTGGAAAAAGATCTTTCGGATTTTACCAAAGAAGCATCTGCGATTAATGTTCTCAAGAGTATGAATCTTGATCTTCCCAGCGGCGTGGAAGCCGGTTATTTGAAAAAATTGGGAGGCAGTTTTAAAGACGGATTGAATTTGATTACCGGCAAAGACAAGCTGGATACCCAATTTCTCAAAGGCATAAATGAGAGCGGCGTGGACCCGAAAAATCTTGAAGTTCCCGAAGAGATCGGCATGACGGTTCAGGCACTGCCTGAGCAGATTGATGTTAATATGAAGCTGGTCATGGGTCAGGTGAAAGACGATATTAAAAAAGGCAAGGATGAGATCGGCCGACTTAAATTAATGAGTGTGATGGCGGTCGCAGGGCTCTTGGAAGAAGGCAGTTCAATCCCGGATGCGCCCAATGTAGATACCGATCCTGTGTATCAAGATTGGACCGGGAGTCATAGTGTGAGCGGGAGCGATCCCTGGACGATTTCAGAAATGTATAGCCATCCGGAACCGCCCGAGGAAGAGCAGCCGGATCCGGAATGTTCGGATTATCTTTCTTTTGGTATTGTGCTGTTAATTTTCGGTATTTTTGTTGAATTTGAAAATTTCCTGGAAAATCCCAGTTGGGAATCATTCGGTGAATTTCTCTGGGCCATGTTTGATCCGGTCGGTCATATGATTTATGAACTGGTTAATTTTGACTGGGATGAACTTGCCGCTTATGGTGAGTTCGCCCAATCGCCGATAGGCAAGCTTATTATGTTTATTATCACGATTATTCTCACCATCGTGACCTTCGGCAGTGCCGCGCCGATTCTGATTGCCCTCATTATTTTAATAGAACTTATTCAGATGTTTGTTCCGCTTCCTAAATGGTTGGATATTGCACTCTCGATTGTCAAAGCAGCTTTGGGTGGATGGGCCAGCGCGATCAAGGGCGTGATTAAGCAGGCACTTAAAGTTACCATGGCAATAATTATGGAACTTCTTAGTACCCTGACACCAGCTGTCATTAAATCCATTATTAAATCCATCATTAAAGAAATCCTTATGCAGATTATGGCTGAAGTGCTGCCGGATGACTTAATGATTTTGCGGACAGTTTTGGGTCTGGCAGCAGATGTTTTGGCCAGCGGTCTGGCAGAATTGCTCACCGGCGGCAGCTTGGAGGATATTGGTGCTGCTATGCTGGAAAGTTTAAAGAATATGTTTGGTCTTAATAGTACTGCGGATATGAGTACGTTGTTAAAAGTGATAACATCATCAGCAGTACGCGCCATTGTCGTGGTCTGTATCCAGGTGGCGATTATTGAGAATCATGATAACGCAGGGCAGGGAATGATGGCCGGGGCCATCTGGGGTGCTGTGGCCAGCGGAACACTGGGCTATATTGGACAAAGTTTTGGGACAACAAGGCCAACAGATGCCATGGATGAATTTATGATGGCATTAACCCAGATCGCGGCACCGGTGGTTGCCGCATCTCTGTCAACTTTTATGCAGCTTTATGGGTCACAGGATAATGAAGATGCAGGATTTGCGCGCAATCAAACCATGCTGATGGGCGACATTCTTTCCTCTTTTGGTACGCTGATGGTGGGTTCCTATTCGCCTGGCATCAACGGGGGTTACTCCAATCTGGTTACCACGGTAATGGAAATGGTGGCACCCGTCAGTGCCGGATCTGTCCGTACGGGTGATATCAGCAATGCGATTGAGATCAAAGAAGGTGATGGAGAAGGCGACGGTGATGGTGACAAAAGTGGTAAAGGTGTCAAGGGTACTAAGGGTGTGAATGCGGGTAGTAATCTGGTGGGAACCAGCAATGTCATTAGTGATTTTGATGGTCTGGCACCTAATGGCCTGGCTCTGGCAGTTAATAATGCATCATTGTCCCAACCGATGGAGGCAGAATTGGATTTAGGCGATTCTGAGGTAGAGACGGAGGATGCGCAGGATAATTCTACCAGCAGCTCAGTTTCTAGTGATAGGCGCTCGAATAAATCTTCTCAGAGTTCCTCACATCATGGCATGAATTCACAGACCAAGAAAAACCAGCCGCAACAACAGGAAATAAAAAAAGAGACACCAAAAACAAGTAGTTCGATTAAACCGCAGACCAGTGAACAACCGCAACAGGTTCAGCAAGATACTCAGGAACAGGCGCAGACTTTATACACCTCGTCGACCGATATAACCAGCGAGGAGAATCTTTTAACCAGCAGTGCAGATGGGGTTGACCGGCAGGATGCGCCGATTGACCGGAATAATTCCGATCATAAGCAGCAACAGGAGCAGCAACAGATTGAAGTGAAGGACCTGAATAAAAAAATGGCAGGCAAGACGATTGCCGAGCAATTATTAGAAAAAAACAATTCGGTTATTAAAGAAGAAGGCCGTCTTGATGAGGAAGGAAATAATATAGCTGCCAACATTAAAACTTCTGGTACCGGCGGCGGCGGTGACGGTGATGGTGGCGGTGGCGGTGGCGGTGACGGCGCAGGCACAGGGGGCAAGGGATTGACGGGAACCGGCGGCAGCGGTACGAATGTAACAGCCACCACCAACATGGCAGCTATGAATTTGAGCCAGCAGTTGCAGCAGTCCGGTAATACAGGGAATCTTCCTGCGAATTACCAGGCTAAATCCGGGTCAACCACTAATTCCTCTACCATGAGTTCGGGCATGGCCAAGAATCAGGACCATCTCCAAACCGCCATGCAGGCATTGAAAGCAGCGGATGCGCTGCCAGGTGGTAATCCCAGTCTTAAGGTGGATACATATATAAATGAAGCCGGTAATAATATGATGGCAATCAGCCAGGTCAATGCCGATGGTTCCACCAGTTTGCTTTCTGTTAGTGAGAGTCTTGGGGACCAGACTCTGACCACGGTATTCAAGCCCAATGGCAGCGGCGGTTCTACGGCAAGCACATTTGCCGGTGATGCGAATAATGCCAAGCAGATAGGTCCGGAGGTTGATGTCAGCCGTAATTTGACTGAAGGATTTAATCCGGCCGGAGAGAAAGGGTTTAACAGTACTGGCCCGGGCGGTTCACAATCTCGCGGCGGTTCTCATGAAGGTGACCAGATTGAACTTGTGGATGATCTTGATCCGGTTACCGGCAGCCAGAGCAATGGTGCCAAGTATGATGAATCCGGTAAATTAATCAAACCGGGACAAGGTGAAGAAATCGCGCTCGGTTCAGCCGGAGAATCCACACTTGCCGGAAAAGGCGGCACAGCTGATTCTTCGGCAGTTGCCGGATCACTGGCAAATGGTGAGCAGGTGAAATTGACAGTTGATGGAGCAGGCAATGTCCAAGTCAACGGGACGTCTGAAGCACTCCAGGATTTAATGGCAGGTAAATCAGAGACCGTCACCCTGCCCAATGGCGAGACTGCAACGCTTAACTATGATGCCGGCACCGGGAAGGTTTCAGTCAATGGCAGCTCCACTGCGCTCCAGAGCCTGCAAGATGGCGCAGGAGGAAGCGGCAGTATCGGCGGAACCCGTTCTATGGATGTTAAATTGCCCGGAAACCGGGATGCCACGGTTTCGATTGACGCTGCCGGTAATGTATCGATGACCGGCAATCCGGAGGAGCTCAACAGCCTCAAGGCTGATGGCGGCGGATCACTGGATGTCACCCTGCCTAATGGGAAATCGGCTACGATTGATGTGGATGGCAGCGGGAAGATGACCATGTCCGGATCGATGGATGCTTTGGGTTCGGCCATGGACAAGGCACGCAATACAGCCGCTCCTTTGGCTGATATGAGTGGCAAGGAAGTGACGCTTAAACTTAAAGACGGCCGGAGCGTAACTGGCACAGTCAGTCCGGATGGTACCCAGTTGCTGATGAATGAAGATCAGGCGGCAAAATTAAATCCAGGTGGGAATGACGGCCAGAAGACTAACTTAGGCAATGATCCCGGTAAGACACCCCAAACCCGGGATATGCAGATTACGATGCCGGATGGTTCAAAAATAGATGCAACGGTCAGTGAGAATGGACGGCAGATTAATTTGAACCAAAGCGGTGATCAGAACGGTCGCGGCGGCGGCGGCGGATCCGGGGAAGCTAAGCTTTCAGATCAAACCAAGTCAAGCGATAATCCACTCAATCCTTCCGCCGACAGTCAAAATATTGTAAACGATCAAAACCAGAAATCCGAGTATACGACGGGCAGAACCAAGCAGCCTGAGGCTGACAATTTGGCTGAAGGTCAGAAAATTATTCCTAAAAAAGCCAACTGGGCGCAAAGAATAGTGGGCAAAATTTTTGGAGTTGATGTCAATGGGTTTACCGCAATTCAGCAGACTTTCACGGTTGAATTGGATGGCAAGGTTTTAGATATAACGTTTGAACCGCAATTTCTTATAAACGCCACAGATGCCAAGACGTTTATGGCAATAGATCAATTTGGCAATGATTTTATGGTTTCAGTAAAACCTAATGGAGAAGTATTCAGCATTACACGCTCGATAAAAATCGGTTCCTGGCATCATTTCGTTATCGCTTATGAAACCGTTTATTCATCAAATCCCGCTAGTATCGGCCAGGCGGTTACCTATGATGAGAACGGTCAAATCTACAGTGTCTTCACGCGTGATCCCCAAACCAGTGAGTGGAAGATGACGTTTAAGCGGGACTATACGAATGACGCCAGCGGCATGCAGGTTTCTGCGCTGTTGGATATTAAAGACCTACAGTTACCGCCCGGCGCCCGGAAGGCCTTGATTTTATCGAATCCCAATGTGATTGCGCAGAATCCTTATTTTAATCAAATGATGGAAGACATGGGAATTGACATTCGTTCGGAAGAGTATGGTGATCGGGTGAAAGCCCGTGCCATGGTTTTGGCTGCCGAGGGTGTTCGGGCGGCACAGGTATATTTGCAGGCAGTAAAAACAGAACTGGGCCAGAATGAAACGGTTGTTAATATTATGGAGCAAGAGGCATTCAAAACCGCAATTGCGGTTTTGGCGCAGACCCAGGTTACGCAGTACTGGCTGGACAATAGCAAAGTCACCATTAACACGATTGCCACCAATGCACTCAGAGGGAATGATCCGGCAGTCATGCTCATGGCAGCGAATTTAAAAGTTTCTACTGCCGAAAATGTTCAGGCAGATATTTTGGTCACAACCGCTATGAATTTGATTGAAAATTCCAAGACAATGCCCGTCTCAGTAAAGCTGGAACTCTCCATTCAGGCTATGGAGATTTTAAGTGATGCAGGTCGTTCGAACAACAGAGCGTTTAATTCAGTAGCTCAGTACGCTGCTGGATTGATTAAAACCCGCGGGTCATCCTCAGCCGTTAATTTTGCTCAAGCTGTCCGTCTGCTCAATGTGAGCGATCAGACCGTTATCGACCGCGCCATAATAACTGATTTGCAGATTTTGGTGACCAACACAGTCAATGAGTACGCTGCGAACTTGGCACCCACCAAATCGGTTAATATTGCAAATGTAGGCATCTTAACCCGGTCGGTGGATGGACGTTTGTTCCTGACCCAGGAAGCAAATGGCTTTGGAGTCACGATCAGCTTTACACGCGATGATTCCCAGTCCAACAGCTGGGAACAGATCGAGAGCATTTCAATTAGTGATCAACAGGGTGAGCGCATTACCTTTAAAATGCAAGACGGTTCTTTAAGCCTTTTTCAGCATCGTGTGACAATGAGTATGGAAATAAATGGTCAGGATACTACGCGCAATATTATGGTCAAGGCGCATATGGTTGTCGAGAATGGGACGAAGGCTACGGCGTTTTTCAAGGAAGACGGCAAAGACTATCTCCTGGAAATCAATCTTCAGACCAATACTGCGATTGCGACGCTTCAGTTTGATCGCAGTTGCCATGATTTTATCCAGCAAGGTTTGCCCGACGCGTTGGTATCGCAGAACAATGTATCCTTTATTATTGAAAATGGGAAAGCATTTTTCATTATTAATGGTCGCCGTGAAGCAGCCAATCAAATCCCGGAAGTCAATGCGAAACATTTAACGGCACTTGGCATACCGGAGAATTTAGCGTCTGCAATCGTCAGTAATTTGACGGGGAAGCCGGCTTATATAGCGTCGGATGGTACGCTCATGATTGGATCACAGGCGGAAATTTTGGCTGGGAAGTATTATGTGGCCGGACGCAATCAATTCACCGGTAGTACTGAAACCCTGGGATATTTTGGGCAATATGAAAATGGTATTATTAACCGTGTTGACCTTTCGGATAAACGAATTATTTCATATTTAAATGGCGGCACGCAATATTATACAGTCACCCAGTACAGTCCGGATAAAAAACGCGTCATGGTATCGTTGTACAACAACGGCCGTCTGACCGGATCAAAGTTGATTCTACGCGATTTTAAAAATTTGGAGCTCATTTATGATGTTGAGGGAAACATTACTCCGGAAAGTTTACGCAGCCTGCGTACCCACGGGATCGATGGGATTTCTGTGAAATTCGATCCGGGTCAGGGTTTCACGATCCGCAATGAGCAGACAAAACAGGAGATCAAGTTCAGTATGTCCGGGCGTCATATGCTCGAAACCAATGGTTTTGATGATCCTAAGGGCAAAACCACCCCCAAAGGATTGCAGGAGTCCGCGGAATTTGATGTCAAACGTTCCATGTCTTTCAATGTGGCGGGTTATCACAATCAAGGTGTGCGCGTCACCGTGCATACCCATGAGAGCTATTCCGTTACAGTCAGTGTTAATAATGCCGGGAAATTGACGCGCGTCCTGACACGGACAGATTTTTTCCATGCGCGCGACCAGTTTGTTCAACATACCGAGGGATATGTTTTCAATCCGCAGACAAGTCAGTTTGCCTGGATTTTGCAGCAAGTCCGTGCCTCACAAGCGTATTTGCAGGAAAATAATTATTGGCCGCAGCAGGCCTTTGATGCCAATCGGGCTGAGACCAATTCGTTGAATCATCTTCAGGCGGACCAATATAACTTGTTCGCAGTAGGGATCAATCAAGATAAGCTCACATTGATGGGCAAGACCGGCAATGGTGCCATGGGTTTCTGTTCCGTTGAAGTGAAACCCAATCATCTGGGAGAACAGGTTATGCACTATTCCTTCGGTGCTACCGGCACGCCGGAGCAATTGAGAGAGCTGGGGCTGAAGGTCGATGATCTGCGGAAACAAAATCAAGCCGATCTGGGTGAGCGCCTGATTCTGGATGAAAATAAACGCTACACTGTGGTGAAAAGCAATGGTTCGCATACCCTGCAGGGCCAAACCGCCAATGGAACCATGGCGTTTGTCACCGTGGATCGCAATGGTCGTTTTACCTTTGGCGGAACCGGCACTGTTGAGCAGTTGGACGAATTGCAACTTAGAGCTTCTGATTTGCTCAAAGTCAATGGTGAAGATGAGCGCGGTGATATTTCGCGGGAGATTAAGGGAACCCATGATGGACAGTATACTGTGGTGGAGAGTGAAAACGGCTCGCATATACTTCAAGGCAAACTGGGTGATAAAGAAGGTACCACGGCATTTGCAACCATTGATAAGAATGGCAAGTATAGCTTCGGCGCTACCGCAGATCTGGAAAAACTTGATGATTTGGGTTTCCGCGCCAATGAGATAAGTAAAATGAATATTGCGGATGAGCTGGGAGAGGCTTCGCGTGAGGTTTTGTCAACCGACAGTGAATATACTATGGTTGAGACCGAAGCCGGGATCAATACCCTGCAAGGCAAGACCCGGAATGGTGCCGATGCATTTGCAACCCTGGATGCGGATGATAATTATAGTTTTGGCGCCACAGCTGAAGATTTGGCCACACTTGATGCGCTGGGCCTTAAAGCGACTGAAATTGCTGATTTAGCAGTGAAAGATAAAGGTAATCCAGGGCAAAAGAAAGATAGAGATATTGGCGCAAAAGATGGGAGATTTACAGCGATCGACAGCTTCAAGGAACAAGGGAAACATGCTTATACACTCCAGGGACGTGCAGGCAATGGTGCTGATGTTTGGGCAACACTCGACTCAAAAAATAAATATTCCTATGGTGGTAACGGGGATTTAAAGCAGCTGGATGATTTGGGGCTGGATGCTACCAAAATACTCAATAAGACTATTGCTGATAATAATGGCGAAATTCCCCGTACAATTCAGGCAGATGATGGCAAGTACACTGTAGTGCAGAACCGGAATGCGTTTACACTGCAAGGGCTTGCATTTAATGATGCCAAGGCCTTTGCGACGCTTAAAAACGGCAAGTACACTTATGGCGCGACCGGCAGCACCACCCAGCTGGATGATTTGGGACTTAAAGGAACGGATATAACCACACAAAATCAGGCGGACGCAGCGGGTAAAAAATCACGCACCATTTTAGCGGACCATAACGGTGATTATACAATCGTCCAGGATGGGAGTTCACGCACACTCCAGGGTAAAACCGCCAATGGTGCCAATGCATTTGTCACGCTTGCAAGGGGAAATAAATATTCTTTTGGCGCCACATCATCTGATTTGAAAGTGCTGGATGAGTTGGGACTCAATGCCAGCTATTTGGCGGGGCGCGCCTACAATGACACTGGCAATGGCGAGACGGTGCGTCGTTCCATTGGACGGCGTGACGGCGTATACACCGCCATTGATAGCGGCGGCGTATATACATTGCAGGGTGTTGCAGCCAATGGCGCCTCGGCATTTGCCACACTCAGCGACGGCAAATTTTCGTTTGGCGCTTCCGGAACAAAGGAACAACTCGACGCGCTCGGCCTGGAATGCTCTGATCTGCTGGAAAAGAATGCAGCGGACAAGGCAGGAACTGTATCCCGCGGTATTCATGGAGATTCCGATACAGGCTATTATACCGTTGTACAAAATGGCGATGTCAAAACACTTCAAGGCGTACTTGGTGACAAGACAACCAAGGCATTTTTCTCGAAAAATACAGTGGAAGGAAAATACAGCTTTGGTGCGACAGCCAACCGGGAAAAATTGGATGCTTTAGGACTCAAAGGATCGGATCTTCTGGATCATAATGCTGCGGATCAAGCAGGCGAGGCTTCGCGTCTGATCTCAGCTGATGAAAATGGATTATACACTGTAGTTGACAGTTATACAGGCTTCACACTTCAAGGCAAACTTCTTGGTGACGGAAAAACCCAGGCGTTTACCTCCAGGGATCTTGATGGGAATTTTAGTTTTGGCGCAACCTCCACTTCCATTGATAAATTAGTTGGTTTGGGCTTGCGCTCCGAGGATATTTTAAAACTAACCGCAGCGGACAACCGCGGCGCGGGCGTCGATCGCACGTTGCAAGGGAACGAGAAGAATGAATTCACAGGTGTGGATGCCAATGGAAGCTTTACTTTACAAGGCAAGACGCTGAATGAGGCAGATGGTTTTGCCACCCTCGATGCACAGGGAAATTATTCGTTTGGCGCAAGCGGTACATTGACACAGCTCAATGCATTGGGTCTGCGCGGCAGCTGGATGCTGAACAATAATACAGCCGGCAGCTGGGACCATTCCCGCAAGATTCAAGGGCGGGGCGAGAATAAGGATGTCTTTACGGTGGTTCAGGGCGCCAATACACGCACCATACAAGGAAAACTTCTCAATGGCGCAGATGGATTTTTAACCTACAACGCAGAGACCAAGGAGTTTACCTTTGGTGCAACCGGCACACAGGCTCAATTACAGGCGCTCGGCCTACGCGGGAATTATCTGATCACAACCAATCGTGCGGACAAGGGCAATGACGGCTGCACGGATTCGCGTCGCATCAAGTCGCGCACCGGCGAAAACAATATCAAACGCTATACCATCGTGCAAAATGGTAGTAACCGGACCTTACAAGGAAAATTAAATGACGGCACAGTGGCGTTTGCCAGCGTAGATCGCGCCGGAAATTATTCCTTTGGTGCGACTGCCAATGAAGCCAAACTTAACCGTCTGGGTCTGCGTGGTTCAACGTTACTCATACGCAATGCAGCAGAAAGTCAACATCCTGATTCACGTACGATACTACCTGTTGAAAGTGATAAATATACTGTGGTTGAGACCAAAGGGACGGATACATTACAAGGTCTTTTGAATGATAAAAAAACCTCTGCCTTCCTTAGTGTCACCAAAGGCGAAGACGGCACACGTGTCTACAACTTTGGTGCAACTTCCGAAGACTTGGTTAAGCTGGATAACCTTGGTCTGGATGCCACAAAAATACGTGATGCATCGGCCAAAGGTCATGGTGGCAAGCGTACCATTTTTGGCAAAGATGGAAAATTCACAGCCATTGAATCTTCAGCCGGTGCATATACGTTACAGGGTATCACAGCCAATGGGGCAACTGCTTTTGCAACCATTGCTGCAGATGGTAAATTCACCTTTGGCGCAACCGGTAATGTAAAGCAATTGAAAGAGCTGGGTCTGCCGGTTGAGGATTTATTATTAAAGAATGAAGCGGATGCAGCGGCATTCTTAAAAGACGGAGACTATGACAAGGCGGACGGTCTCAACCATGACCGCACCATCCAAAAAGATATGGATGGCAAGTATACAGTTGTTGAAAGTGATGGCTCTTTCACCATGCAGGGGAAACTAGCGAAAGGTACACCTGCCTTTGCAACCCTGGACAAAGAAGGCAAATTCAGTTTTGGCGCGACCGCTGCTCCGGACAAATTGAAAGCACTCGGTATGCCGTGTGATGACCTGATTGAAAATAGTGTCAATGATAAATCAGGCAATTTCTACATGGGGACACATAAGGTCGAAAAGCGTAGAATCAAAGCAGACGCAGAAGGCCGCTACACAGTGATTGTTAATGAAGAGAGCGATATGACCTTGCAAGGCAAAACCGCCAATGGCGCGCAAGCCTTTGTGAGTCTCTCTGATGGCGAGTATACCTATGGCGCGACCGGTACGGATAAGCAGTTGGATGGTCTTAATCTCAAGGGAAGTTATCTAATAGAAAAAAATGGTCTGCTGCCGGCGGATAAACGCATTGTGTCCGCTGATGGACGCTATACGATTGTTCAGAGTGATAAGAATTTCACCCTCCAGGGTAAAAATGCAGCAGGCGAAAATGTTTCCTTGTCACGAGATGAAGGCGGCGGGTACTCGTATAGTGAGACGAAGGTGCGTACTGATAATGAAGGCAATGAAGTCAGCGTGGGTGTTTCCACTCAGTTAGATGTCAATGGCCACCTCAGTGGTGAGACCAATGTCTCAGTAGGTATAGGCGAGGATGCAGCCTCGGTCAGCATGGGAAAAGGTCTGACTATCTCGATTAATACAGACAATGAGGTTGTTCTTCAAGATGCCCGGGGTGTAAAAGAAGTTTATTCGCAGTCCGGTGAACGTGAAACCGGCCGATGGCAGCGTGTCAAAAATGCCGGAAATAAATTCACTAATTATGTTTCGCAATCCTGGAAGGCTTTCGGCAACCGCTTCGACGCGATTTGGAATACTTGTAGTTGGAATGGGGAAAGCAACAGTGTCTGGAGTGTTATTAAATGGATAGGCGGTGCATTCGCCACCGTGGGGGTTGCCTTATGGTCTGCTATTGCCACAATTGCGTATACACTTGAACTTATCTTGACAGTTATTTGGGAAGTTGTGGAGATCGCAGTGGTGGCATCTTTGGATTACAACCCGCTCACAGCCGGGCTTTCATGGGTGGTGGGTGAGTTGACCGGCAAGACCATGGGTGAATGGCTGCTGGCAGGGATCAAAGAAGTGGTTGAGATCCTTTTCATTCCGATTGATTTTATCTTTAAATATGTAGGCATGGCTATTGCCTGGATTGGCGAGCAGTTCTCACTCATGTCAGAAGCGCTCTTCCACTTTGCCGGGCAGACCAATAGTTTTTTCCTTCAAGCCATTGCATCGTACTATGGTGCCTTGGCCTTTGTGGTTGGGTTTGCAGGGCAGTTTATAGGCGAAAATCTGGCGATTATCATTATTGTCGCCCTCTCCATCATCGTTCCTGCATTTGCTGTATTCGGCATGATTTTGCTGGCCAAAGACGCAATTCTGCATGGTGCGGGTAATATGTTCCGAACATTTTTTATTGAGCCCTTTACCAAACTGGCACATGGTTTTAGTATGTTTGCGCATATGAATCAACTTGATAATGACATTTCTACGGTTCGTGTTGTCACCCAGGCTTTGTTGGTGATTGGCGGCGCCCTTGTCGGGCTGGTATTTGCCTTCCTCATGATTAAAGGCATGCTGGCCAAAGCCAAGGGTCTCTATGAAAAGATGTACACCAAGAAAACGGTCTCTAAAATTCAGAGTTCAGCGCTCTCGCCGCGTCAATTGGCGAAAAAAACCATCGGTGACTTGGTGGGTGAAAAAGCCGCCAAAGGTCTTAGCCCGGAAGTGGCCAACATGACATTTGGTAAGTTACGATTCTCAAATCATAAAGGTACGATCAACAGCATGCTTGCAAAGCGCGGCGGTGCGACGAAAGTCAGTAATTTGCTCAAGTCAAAGCAATTCCGGCTCAGTGAGTTGAGTATGAATGGTAAACCCTTGACATCAGTGTTGACAGCCAAAGCACTCGGATTCAATGGTTTCCAAAGAGGTATGATGGCAGTCGGGTCTATGCTGGGAGCTTTTTTCATCCATCAGGTGGACATCTTCCGTCATGCCGGTAAAGCCATGTTCAATCTGGCTAAAGGCCGGGTGCACTACACCACAAAGGCAGGAGTGGCCAAAACAGCGGACATCCGCAGTACCGGCCTGTTCAAGAGCGTTTCGAAAGGCGCAGTCAAGATGATGAATGGTGCGCGCTCCTTGGTTAAGGGCGGCCGTACTACTGCGCAGCCATCAAGCAAAGTCGCAACAGTTGAAAAAGGATTAACCTCAGAGCGGTCCGGCAGCACGGAAAACGTGAATGTATCAGAAGCCAAACCCGGATCAACGACACGGGGTAACAACACAACCGTACGCAATCAGACTGGGCCGGGACAGGGGACAACCCGGCAACAAGCACAAACTGTGAAAACAATGCAGAGTAAACTTACAACAGCACAGGCAAATTTACAAAAAGCACTCGCCGGCGGCAAAGCCACTGCACGCCAAATTGCCGGGCTCAAGGGCCAGGTTACCAAAGCTCAGAATGCTCTGGCCAAGTCCATGGGCATGACGACCAGTCAGATGAAAATGCAGCTGGCGCAGGAAAATTTCGCCAAAGCAACCTCGCAACAAGGGCGTGCTGTTGCCAAGGCGGAGATTTCCCGGCTCAATGCAGAAGGTCGTGTTGAATCTGCCAAGGGTCGTCAAGCAGCCAAGCAGACCGAGATTGCCAAGTTGAAGAAGCAGATTAAGGATTTGGGGAAAAATCCGGAAGCCATGGAAAAACGCCAGTCCTTGGAACGCAAGCTGGATGCAGCCAAAGCGGAACAACGGACAGCAAAAATGGATATCCAAAAGGCAGAGGTGGAAATGGAAGCTGCCAATCTGCAAGGCGAAATGGCCAAGACCCAACAGAAATTGGAATCCAAATCATTAAATAGCAACGCCCGGTCAGGACTTCAAGCCAAAGTCGCCGAACTCAAAGCCAAGTTAAATCAAAATTCACTCAAGCAAAAAGCGGCAGGAACACAAAAACAGATTGCTGATTTGGAAGCCAAGCTGGATCGTATGACCGGTGACGCTGAAGTGCGCAAAGCATTAGCTGAAAAAGGCGGCCTTGAGCGGGAGATGGCTACGGCAGAAAAACAATTTGCCAAAGAGCAAGAAGCCGTTGATAAAGCGCAGGCGTCCCAAAACCAGAGCATGGTGAAAGATCTGCTGAATCAGGCACAGAAGACCAAAAAGTCAGGTATGGAAAATGCCAAAGCCGGGACCCTGGAAAAAGCCCTGGACAAGGTTATCAAGGAGTTAGGTTCGAAAATCAACAAGACGGCACTTAAGCAGATGATTGCGGATGTGCTGCTCGCTGATCCTTCAACGCGTCGTACTGCCCGGCAAATGCGTGAACTCTTCAAGGGTGAATCCGGCAAGCAATTACTAAGAGATATGGCAAATAATGGGATGAAAAATCAAGCTCAGAAGTTGTTTGATCAGCTGCTCAAGGAAACCGGGCAGACACTTACGGAAGGTATGAAAAATGCATTGCGTGAGCAGCTGGGCTTGCGCAACGGGATCAAGGCTTCCAGTAAGCTGAATCGCGGAATCATGGAAAAAGCTTTGGAAGATGTTTTTAGCATGAAGCGGGGCACAGGACGCAATCAACTGCTCAATGAGGGGCATGCCCGGGCAGAGTATAATGCCAACCAACGCATGATCAATGAGGTACAGCAATTGCAGGGTAAGTCAAGCGCAGAAGTACAACGTGGGTTGGAACGGGTTCTCAATGAGCGGTTTGGAAAAGCACACAAAGAAATGGGTACCTCGAAATTTGTACGCAAATCCACCATTCATGAGGTGGCCAAAAATCTTAGTGCCAAGCAGCTTCAGAAACTACTTGCTTCAGATAGCCCGATTGAAATGCTCAGAGAACTTAAAAAAGGGCCGGGTAAAAGTCTGACTGAGATGAATGCCAAGGCCAAGGTATTGACTGCTGCTGAAAAGCCTTTGGTTGAATCATTGGTCAAGAGTGAAGCAGGCACGCCAGGTCTCAATACGGCAGGGGCGGTCAAGCGCATGCAGCAACTGGCGACTGCCAAATGGCAGCATCAGCAAGCTGTTGCCAAACTCAATCAAGCCACCACAGCCAAAGCACGTACCAGTGCGCTTAAAGCGGTAGACAAAGCAGCCAGTAACCTCGAAAACGTAAAAAGCATGGCAGATGCAAGATCTGAGGCGGGCGGGTATATGAGTGAACTGGGACTCAAAATTAGTAAACAAGGTGGTTTAAAGGGAAAGGCCTATCAGATGCTGCCTGAAACCATCAAGGTGCGCCAGGGTCTTAAAGCAGCAGCAGCTGAGGCGGAATTAGGCACTGGTTTGCAAATTGAGAAAATCATGAAAGCCAAGGAAGCTGTGGAAAAAGCGGTTCAGGAAAGAAAAAGCATGAATGTGGATAAAGCCAAAGCAGCGGTGAATGAGCTGATGACCTTGCGTGAAAACATGATTAAATTGGAACAGGTATCAGAGAAAGCAGCGCAAGCGCATCGCCGGAGTCAGTCGCAATCAAAGGGTCCCAATTCATCGCAGGTCAGGAAGGCGGCCCAAGCGCGTACTGAGGCGCAGAAAAATTATGATATTATGAAAAAGGCATTTGATGCCAAGATGGCGGAACTCAAATTAACTAAAGCGGATCTCCAGAACCTTTCCAAGTATGATCAGGCTTTAAGCGCTGCAGATGTCACCTCAGCCATTGAAAAATCTTGGAATGATACATACAAAACGCTTATTGAAAAAGCGCGTCAAAGTGGGAAACTTCAGGAATATGAAAATAGTATAAAGCGGTTTGATGCGGAGATCAATAAAGTGTTGGATCAAGTATCTGCAAGCGAGGTGAAAGTCAAAGGCGGTACTGCTTTCCATGAAGCGTTCATGAAATTCCGTGAAAACTATTTAAAAACAAACGGAATTGAAATGGGTTCAGCCAAGGATGTTCAGATGATCCAGAGTTATTCCCAACGGGTGATGGCCAAGATCACCGGTTATCCCGGTCTGCGGGTTGCGCAGCAGATCATGCTGACGGAATTTTTACGCGGCAATAATATTGGTTTGCGTGCCGGTGGCGGCAAGACCCTGCCCTTTATTATGTTCCCGGGCCAGATCCGCATGCTCATGGGCAAGGTTTTACGTGCGGAGCTGCTGGTGGATGATCCGGCTGCGATTGACAAGTACATTGGTGAATCATTCGGCAATAAAGTAGGCGGTAGGAGTATGGTCCATCAGGATCTGGCCAAAGCCATGGGTATTGAACTGGTCAGTGGAAACAATATGTATAAACAGGCTCAAAAGACCGGAAATTACAGTGAGCTAATCAAAACATTAAATGATCCTACCAAGACGGTTATCTTTGATCACACCACGCGTGCCCATCTGCGGAATGCTGCGATGCGTAATGCAGGTTTACACAATGCGCTGAAGAGTACCAATCTGATAGGGATTGATGAAGTGCATATGCCGGCTACCAGCCAGACGTCCGCCATTGTGGGAGGTAAGATCAAGGCACCTACTGAGGCAATGATGAAAAATGTGAATGATCTTTTGGATGCATTCAAATTTGAGTCCAAAAGTTTTGAGAAAGTATTTGAAAACTATCAGCAAAAATATATCAATAATAAAACTGCTTTTGCCGGTAAAAAAATTATGCTGGGTGAATTTGAGGTGGTACACGAGGGTCACCTGACCAATGCCAAGGCTGCGCAATATAATTTACGAGGCCGTAAGACCATTGTGATCACAGAAACCGAGGTTTTCCTCAACACCAAAGCTCAGCAAGCGCTAAAGAAGTTTAAGGGCGCAGATGTCTCTTCAGCCATCAAGACTTTGTTCTCACAGCAGGGTAAGGCCGGTGAGTTGAACGCCTATGCAGTTGAGAATGGCTATATCTATCCGGTGGATAACCTGGGTAAGATTCAGTACGAGCAGATCAGCAATGATATCACGGGCCAGATTGTAGCTGCCCGTAAAGCCGGACTCCGGCATCCTTCCCGCGCGGTGCGGGTCAATACCACTTCCATGCAAACGTCACTCTCTGCGATGTATGCGGGGAATAATGGAGCACGGATTGTGGGGGCATCCGGCACCATTGCAGGTCTGGAAAATTTGATGCAGAGCAAAATCGGTTCAAACTCAGTTCACTTGTCAACCTCGCGGTTTAATGTGCAGGGAGATATTCTGAATACCGGGGGTAAGATTCTGACTGATCTTGCAGCTGCCGACCGTATTGTGATTGACTCTTTGACTCGGCAGCGCCGCAGTGCGTTGGTTTTTGAGACCGATCCGGCCATGCAGTTAAAATTAGTGGAAACCTATATGGCCAAGATGATGAAGAACATTGACAGCACACAGGTCCACAAGGTCGACGGTCAACTGGTCAGCAAGGTCAACGGTGCGCCGGTCATCAAGGTCAACGGCAAGCTGATGGTCGCCAAGGTCAACAACATACCCTCGATCAGTGTAATCAGTGCCAGCGGTACCGGTTACTATGTTCCAGAGGGAACAGCAGCCCAGTTGATTAAACAATTGAATCTGCGGGACGTAAAAATCCACACGGCTAAGAAGAATGCTTCGCCGGTTAAGGGACTTGATTATATTCAGGTCAAGAAGGCCGGTATCCAGACGATTGTGGAGGGTGTGGGCAACAAGGCCATGCAGGGCAACCATATCTGTATTATCAATGAGCAGGCGGCTGTGGGTAAAAATTTCCAAGCTGATTTAACCCTGGTCGCCCGCAACACCACAGGGCTCACAGCAGATATGTTTACCCAGCTACTGCTGCGTAGCGGGCGTCCGGGCGGCAAAGGCCCCAATGGCACATGGGCCACAACCCGTTATGCAGTCATTGATCCGGTTAAGCTTCAAGCCAATCTGGAGCTTATCAAGACACGCAACGCCGAGTTGGGCGAGATTTGGAAGAGCGATTCACAGATGGCCAATCAGATGACGCAGTTGTTGAAAGGACTGAGCAAGACCGATTTGAGCAAAATGGACTTTAATAATCAACAAACTTTGTCCAATGCCTTGAAACTCAACGGCGAATTCCGACAAGCTGAGTTGGTGGGAAATGCCACACGCTTTAGTGTTCAGGACACCTTTAAAGATAAGCTCGTGATTGAGCCCTTGAAAAAGGCCATCCAGAGCGATTCGTTTGCCCAGCAAACGACTATCCAGAGAATTTTGGAAAATCAGATGAGTAAAGTGCTCAATGAGCGCGCTTCTAAAGTGGATGTCTCGCTCAAGATTCAGAGTGGGCTTCAACCACATGAAATAAACAATCAATACGCACGCAGCACCTTCTTAGCCAGTGTGCAGCAGGCACGGGGCGTTTGGGGTTTCAAAGGCGTCCTGGGTCAAGCCCTGATTCCGACCAACTTCTTCCGCGGTGGTTACAAGCTGGTGGGCATGAGTCTGTGGACATACGGGAGATTGATGTTCCAGGCCCCAAAGGTTGTCAAAGCCGCGCCCTTGGAAAATGCCAAGAGTTTCGCTGATATCCAGGTGGGTGAATTTCAGAAGCTTTATTCGGTTGGGCACAATCTTATGCAAGGTGTGCTTTCCTTGAACAGCGGCGGTATGCAGGCGGCTAAGCTGCAAAATGCAACCGTGGCCATCAACCGGGCGGTGAATCAGAACCGTACACCCAGTGCTGCAGAAACAAGAGATTTTCGCAAGGCATGGGGCGAGAGCAACAATGCCATCAGGAATATTATTAACAAGCACGGTTATACCACTGAGGCAGTTAATATGGCTGCCGAACAGCTGGGTGTGACAGCCAATGTGGCAAGAATTGCCATGGCGGAAAACTTTCATCAGGCCACACAGATGCTTCAGCATCAGATGCGCAACAATCGTCATGTGACTGGTATCCCGTTAACTTACGAAGGTCCGGCTGTGGCACCGGATGCATTGCCGGAGCTTTCCAAGCCCATACAATTGGCAGGTATGAATCGTTTTGGGAAGTGGATAAAGGGTCTTCCCATGGTAAGCCCAATGCTCAATAACTTCGATGCGCGTATGGCATCAACCGCCGCCGCCGCCGTCCAGATTCGCGAGGCTGAGGCCAATTTCAACAGTCCGACCTGGCAGGCACAGAACCAAACCCAGGTTGACTCATTTAAACAACGGTTTGGCGACAAGTGGGTAGCAGGTGCCATGACAGAAACTTATGGCCCGGATATGTCCTACTTGAAAAGTTATAACAGCAGCAAGACGGGTATCCAAAGAACTTTTGCCGCTTTGCGTCAACCTGCTCAGGGTCAAAAGGCTTATACCCAGACCCTGCACAATATTCAAACCGTGAGTCAGCGTTTACCGGAATTGCAGACGGATTTACATAAAACAATTACATATCAAGGTCAGACCATGAGCCTAAGTCAGGCTAAATTGTATTTGAATAATCAGGTGGCGGCAGCATCATCGCTTGCAACCCGCTATGGGCTGAATCAAGGTAAAGCACTGAACTTCCTTAATAATAATAACCATTGGTCAAAGCAAGCTGATGCAGTGGAGACCCGGGCCAATGTGATGGCGCGTGCAGCAGCCACCGGATTGGATCAACAAAATTGGTTCAGCCGTGGCATGGATTATGTGGGGCAAAAGTGGCAAGGCATGCTTGAAACTTTGGTACGTACATCCGTGATTGCACCGCTGTTTAAAACTGAGAACGGAAAGATTATACCCGCAACCACCACAAAGCTTATGACCGGTGCGGTTGCATTGTCTGTGTTGAGTCTGGCGGGTGTAGGCGTTCCTTTGTTGGGGACCGCCTTGCTGGGGATGGCGTCGGGGACTCTGCTCAAGCCCCTTATGGCGCGCATAACCCCGCATATGGCAATGAAAAATGCGGCAACAACGAAAAAAGCGAGGGGTATCTTGACCCGCTTCGCGATACCGGCCGTGATGCTGGCAGCGGGTATTTTCTTCCAGATACCCATGATGGTGGGTGCGTCGGTTGGATCGTTGAACAGTGAAGTGGTGGAACATGTCATGAGTTCGAAAAACGAAGCGGAGATCACGGTCAATGACCGCGGGGGCTACTTGCGTGAAAAACAGCAGAAGGAAGCTGCCACCGACAAAGCGGACGAGACCATGGCGAAAGAAGCCAAGCAAGATCTGTCAGTGGTTGAGGAATGGAAGCAAGCCATGGGTGAAGAAAAAGATGGCAAAAAATCCGCAGAGACACTGAAGGATATTTTAAAGAAACGCAATGTCCAAATGGTAACCGGATCTGTCGCGCAGCATTATGGATACATGCACATGTTGGCGGCACTGGTCAGCCTGGTGCCGCAATCCTTAAGCAATATTTCGCGTATGGAAATCGGCGAAAAATTGGATCAAAAAGAATTGGAGCAGATTGATAAGGCCAAGCAGAGTGTGGTGGTTGATCAAGGGTCAATCAAGTTCCTTGACCAAAGTTTTTCTGAAATCATTCTGACCCAGTTGCTCCAGGCAGTAACCGATAAGTTGTTCACAGATGCCACATCATTTACGTTGAAAGAAACCTTGCGTCAGCATCGTTTGTTCAAGGAATATGGTGAAAATTCTCTGGTGGAATTTATGAAACAATACATCACCGATGGGCAGAGTTTGTGGGCCTTGTGCTCAGGGGAAAAATCCTTACGCAAGGTTTACGAGCAAGTGGCCGAGACCATTGGGCGTGAGTATGCGCAAAGCGATCTGGCTGAATTAACTACCGCAGCCGGTGAATTGGAAAACGAGGCAGTTAGTTTGATGAAAAAACGCGCACAGGAAATCAAGCAGGCGGATGAACAGGATCGCCCACTCCAAGAAATTGAATTTGAAGCCATGTTTGGTGTTTCTTGGGAGAACTACAATAAGATGATCAATCCTCCGTTTGCACAGCGTATTTTGACCCGGTTGGTGAGTAAGGAGAGATTGAAAGGAACGGACTCGGTTGTGGCAGTCAGGAGTGTCGGCCAGCAATTGGTGGGTGTGGGTCTGACACTGGTTGCAATTGGTACTGCGTTGCTAATCATCACCGGTATTTTGCCGGTGATGGCGGGTGTTGCGGCCGCGATTGTTGGAATAGGTCTGGCGATTCAGGGGATGTTTAGTTGGATACAGGCGGAGCGGATTGCGTTTAATCTCAATCCCAGCAATGCGGTTAATGAACAACTAAGCAAAGCAACCTTTGCTTCGGCCAATTCGAGTATGTTGGGAGATGCAAAGGTTATTGCCAATAAGACCGGCGCTGCTGAGTTCAAGCTGCAGAAAATATTTGAGGCTCAGTACGACATGACCTACGAGACCTTCTCGCGAGTCTCAATTCATGCGCTGCTCGAGGACCAATATTTTAAAAAATCTGTTGAGAAATTGCGGGTGGCGGGTACG
Source organism: bacterium (assembly GCA_021108215.1). Taxonomy (NCBI): domain Bacteria; species bacterium. The sequence continues at coordinate 52,346 of JAIORK010000048.1, forward strand.
GAGCAGATGATTTCAGAGACCATGCGCAACCGTGCCATCCGGGTAAGTTTACAGCATTTGTTGGGAGTGGTGGAATCCGACATCAGCCGGGAGATGAAGCTGGACATCACACGTGATATCACTCAGATACTCGGGTTCCTTCAGTTTGATATCAACATGACCTTCAAGAAATATGCTGATGAGCTTTCTGTAACCCTGACACCGGAAGTTGTCCCGCGCACCTTGACGCAGGATCATAAACTCGGACGGATCATTAAGCGCCTGGAAGGCCTGGGTGTGGGTATCAAGCTTGATATTCAACCGATCCGGAAGCAGCCCAAGCTTAAGACCACAGGTGCTGCGGCCTAAGTAATAAAATTGACAAAAGGACCCTGGTGTAAAAATACACCAGGGTCCTTTTGTTTTACGACAGTCTGGGTTGTATTTATCGTGCTAGTGCGAACACGATGGACGCAAGTCCATCGATGAGCAAATAAAAATATCGCCAAAGGCGAACATCTCTCGACAAAAATACCACGGGTGTAAACTCGTGGATTTTTATCGTGCCGGCGCGAGCACAATGGGCGGCTTGCCCGGCGGACTTGCCCGGCGAATGCCGGGTGCCGGGTAAGCCCATGGATGAAGCGAGTTAATACCGCCGAGTGAAGGTGGAGCACCGAATTGATATTTCAGCAGATCGGTGCGACATCCTGCCGTATTTGGGGCAGGATGAACATTTTTCTTGCGGAGCAAGGACAAGCCCGTGGCATTTTTATTCCTATAAAATAAGAGTAAAATTTTAGGCTATTTTGACTTTCGTATTTTCCGATGATATACTTATACTGTCTAAAAGCAACTAATTGTGAGTGAATTCTTGCAATTAATGGTAAATGAGGTGACGGAATGATCGGATATTTTCGGAGAATTCTATTCAAAATAGATAAATATATTGATAAAAACGTGCAAAAGTATTCGCGAAAAGTTATTTCTTTGCTTATCGCTGTGTGCTTTGTATTTTCCATGACCGGGTTGGATACAATTTTAGTCTATGCATTTGAATCTGACTATCATCAACCGGGTACCACCCTGGATAACCCTGCGAACACACAATCGTACAGTGATTTTGTCGGAAATAATCAACCGGATGCCTTCCTTGATATTTTAACCACAGAGACAGATCCGAAAAATAATGAAGCAACCGTAAATGATACGACTTTAAATGTGCTCAAATCAGAATATGGCGATTTGCTGGACACGGCATCGCTTATGACAATCGCTGAACGATCCCTGACAACCGGCAGTCTGGATACGGCCGCCAACCTGGTGATGACAAACCAAGATATTTTAATGCCCGTGCAAGAACCATCCTCGCAGGAAAAAGATCAAGTGACATCCACGGACCTTCAACAGACAGAACAGTCGGAGCTAATGGAAACTGGATCACTTACCGAGATCATTGAGATGGGCGGCATCGAAACGGAAAAGCGGCTTGATGAGGCGGGTGAGCAATCAGATTACCTCCCAACCGCAGCGGTTGTTGCCAAAGAAAATGAAGACACCGCTTCCAGCGAACCGGAAGAGACACAAGCTACAGATGAAACCGATCCGAGTGTGGAAGTGGAGGTTGTCAAAGACTTCGATGATTCACAACCTCAAGACGTCATTGACATACCTCAGGAAAATGAGAACGATGTAATTGAAAACGCAGATATAATTGAAATTCAAGATGATCAGAGCGTGGTGGAAACAACTGAGGAGAATACGGACAATGAAAACCAGCTGCCGGAGACCAACGGAAATCAGGATGATTCCGGATCGCTGATTACAGATGTTGCCAATCGAATTAAAAGTTTACTGGGTATGGAAGAATCGGTGAAAGATGAAATACTGGAACAACCGGAAACACCCGAACACGATATTCAGGTAACCGGCAAGACAGATAATAATGTAGTGACAGGAACGGTTGATGAGACCGAAGCCGACACGGATGGTCAAAGCAACCAGGAAACGGATAAAGTGGCTGTGCCGGCAGAAAAAAACCGTGGTGTTGAAGATCTGGTTGAAAGCGAAGCGGATGATACAGAGCAGGAGGGTACGCCCGGCGAGGATGACGAGTCTGAGGATGTTTCCAAAGGGGAAGAAGAGGAGGAGGAAGAGGACGAGGAGGGGAATGAATTCTCCGATCAAGTTTTGGCCATGCTGGGAATGTCTGATGAGCAGGCAGATGAAAGTGATCCGGAGAATCAACCGGACACCCCGGATGAAGGGGATTCGGAGTTGTGGATTACAGAAGGGGATGATGAGCCGACCACCGACGAGGTGGCGGTTGATGTTTTAGTGCCTGTGGAGGAAGCCTCCCGGGGCAACATCAAAGATATAGATGAAGATCCATCACCGGTTTTGACGGAGATGGATGAAGAACCGGCAGGTGAAATCGAGCGCGACGATACGGACGAGGGCAAGGGTGATGTTCCGGTTAAAAATACAGACTCAGAGCTGGATGATACCAATGAAATTGCAATCATTGGACCGAAGACGATTGATAAAAATGGAGATGATAGTGAGGAAGACCCGCAAATACCATCTGTGGATTTTGTGTTGGCCGCTGCGGTGGAGACCGATACCACGCCGGGCAGCATTTCACCGCTGAATATAGATGATAATCTTACAGCTTCGCTTGTGTCCGGTCCGCCGGTTTCCCGGAAAATTGATACGGTAATAGGCACTATTACAGAATTGGTGAATCAAAGTATTGTGCAAGTCACAGGACCGGGCAGCAATACAAATCCAACAATCCTGCACACCAAAGTAATCGGCACACGGGAAGTCATCAAACCGGCTGAAAAAAAAGTAGCCGATACCATCGGCACGGCACCCAATTACAGCACACTCTCACGAAGTGAAAATATGATTCAGGGCGCGGTCAGTGGCAATGGCAATAACACGCAGCAGGATTTAAAGGTTTATGCGTCCATGAATTTATTTGATGTCCTCAGCATGGCATCCGACCGGTCGGGGCGTACAGACGGCCGGGTCCCGCCTTTGCCGGATGTAGGTCTGGATGATGTTTTTGCTTCCGCCTGGCCGGAATACAGTACAGCCGGTTGGGACGCAATACAAGAGGAGTATGCCACCCGTCACCACCATCGCAATTCTCCGGAAGATAAGCTGGACGAGCCGGATGGTTGTGCGGCATTCCTTATATCGCCGCTCGGCAAGTTTACCATGTTTGTATTCAGCGCAGTCCTGACAGTGGTGACCTTGGGAACCGCGACACCCTTGCTGCTCATCATCATCATCACGATCCAGTTTTTGTTGACTTGTGTACCTATGCCTGAAGAATTGGCCACGCTATTGACCATTGTAAGCATTGTCTTGTGCGCCTATGCGGCAGCGATCAATGCTGCAGCCAAGGCCGGGGAAATAGCTGTGAAAGAATATGCCAAAAAAAGTCTGGAAACCATGCTTAAGAACAGTGTTTTTAAGCAGGAATTCATCAAAAAGGCACTCGCACCATTATTGGTCATGTGTGTTATAGAGCTATTCCCGGATGCCGGTGTATTGGAAATTGCCATGGTATCCTTGCTGGCTACCATTGTGTCCAGTGGTGTTGCCGCCGAGCTTTCGGGAGGAGATTTTTGGGGCGGCATTCTGGAGGGTCTGCAGGATACTTTCTTGAATGAAGATGTCAAATTTACCGACAAAGAAGGAAGAATAGGTGCGTTTCTTACATCAAAGTTTGTCAAGGTGATTGTGGATTTGACAGTATCCGCTGAGGTTGCCGGGTTATTGAATGATACAAAAATCGGAAAAATCACAGGCATGATGATGGGCGCATTGACTGTTGGATTGATTGATTTTACGGTAGCGGCGGAATCATGGACTGCCGCTGATAAGATAAAGCCGGAAGTAGGAGGTTCTGATTTATTAGAAACCATTGTGGCGCCGATTATAAGCACCGGCGTGAGTGCCTATTACACTCATTTTGTGGCACCTCATGATGTGGAGAACGGTTATTCGGAACGACAGGCGCAAAACTTTGGAAACAAATTAGGTGAGTTTATGGGGGCAATGATTCCGACTTTTAACTCGACCACCTCAAAGTGGGTCAATGTTATCACCCGGTTTTCTGATGCCATGGATAAACTGTTCTCATCGCCGGATGAGGTGGCGGGTGCCAGTGCCAGTTCAGATACGAATCCTTATGACGAGGGCGGTTCGAAATCCGACAACCAGACGGGATCTGACAAAGACGGCGAAGCCGGTGTGGATCCCGGACATGATCCTGAAACCGGAGTGGCCATCAATGAGAGTTATGCAAGAACAACCGGGGGGGAGGCGGATGGTGCGGAAGCATCACCTGGAGTGAGTCAACCGGGAAAAACCGTAATCATCGCAGAAAGTGTGGCTGCGGAAGAAATCGGAGAAATGGAATCAACCCAGCTTCAGCCTGGCTCGGAGTTTGACCAAGCCGGTATTCCCCGGCAAACAGATGATTCCCAACAACAATCCCAAAAGCCCCCGGAAGTGGTGGAGGATCAGGGAAAAAAAGGCTCCGGGAACGAAAAAGTGGTCAATGATTTGGATAAACGCCGGAATGAAGAGGACGCATCCCGGCAAATTATTCCCCAGGAGAAGCAAGCTGTCCCAAATGCCGAGGCGCTCTTGCTTGACGGCACCATCATGCCGGAAACAGAGCTGCAGGAGGAAAAGACGAACCTGGATGAGAGTCGTGAAGCGGTGGAACCGGAGCCGGGAAAAGAGGATCAGTTCAGAGCGGAAAAAGAAGAGCATATGGAAAAGGGTATTATGGATTTGGAGGAAGATATTCAGGAGGATATTTTACGTCGCGACGAAGACCTGCTCAGTGAAGAATCAAGCAAGGTGGATCATACCGGCGGCGGGGAGGGTTCTGAAGAAGTCAGTGAAGACGAGCAGACACAAAAAAACAATAATGAGTATAAACAGCAACTGCAAAATGCTGCAGCCACAGGCGAATTGCCTGCCATGTATACCCCGGCCATGGCGGGTGAAACCGACAAGACCTCTATTCAGTCTTTGGAACCTAAAGCAACGGAAAATTTGCAGGCGGCAGGTGATGTTCTCAATAAACTTCGGGCCGCGGACATGCTTCCGCAGGACAGGGCGGACCTGACTATTGAACAATTTGAAAACAGCAATGGTGATCAGGTGTTGCGGGTTTCAGGTACCGGCGAAAATGGTGAGCAAAAAATATTGGCAGCCAGCGTACAATCCGCTGATGGAAATGAATATACCACCTTGTTTGGCAACAATGCGGAAAACCAGGCAGAGGCCGCCCCCTCGGCCGTCACCTATACCAATGGTATCGCCGATGCGGATATTCAGAAAAATAATGACCAGGAAAATCTTGTCCCGCCGGTTAAGGATGCAGCGTTTGGACCCGGTCTGCGGGGTCCTCCGGAAGGTGAAAAAAGTTCCCCGGATAGTGACCGGTTGAATGACGCATTGGCAGTCGAACCGGCAGCACCTGCGGGAATACAGGATCCCAGGCAAGCGATCAATGCCGAGTTGGCTGCCGCCTCTCAGTCCAGTGACGGAGCGTTTGAGAAAAAGAAAGGTCCTCAGCCGGGCGAGAAGGTTTTGCATACAATTAAGCTTCCGGACGGCACGACAACCCAGGCGGAATTTGAATATGATCCGGATAAAGCGTATCAGGAGGTTGAGGCGGATAATGGTAAGACGTATCAGCTATCCTTCTCGGAAACCGGCGAGGTTGTTCAAACGCTTGAAAAGAGCTTGCTGAAAAAATCGTTTTTTGGTGCGCGTGTGGCTTGGATGGATGTCACCACCCAGGCGGTCCAGAATCCTGACGGACAAACAATTCAACAACCTTCCCAGCTTTATGGTCAGAAATTGCTGTTTGCCCGTGATGGCAAGCTGGCGGAAGTCTGGGAACAAAATTCTGAAGGGAAATGGACCCAATCCCAGACAACGTTTCAAGCGGAACACAAAGGTGTTCACTATGCAGCGCTGCTGGATGCGGACAACCGGCAACTGCCGCCGGAAGAATTGAAAAACAAGGTCATGCTGCACAATGCCCGGAATGCCCAGGAGATTTTTGGAAATGATCCGTATTATTCCCGGCATGTTCTGGCGGACCTGAAAAAACAGGGAATCACACCGGATAGCGATAATTTTCAGGAAGCGTTCAGTCGTGCGGTTCACACGCTGGCAACGGACATGGCACAGACAGCGGTTCAGGATGCGAATCAGTACGCAGATATACAACTACCGGAGAATGCAGCGTATAAGTCCGCCAGGGGGATGGTGGCGCGTTCGGAAATGACCCTGGCAACAGTGGATCCCACCCAAGTCCGGCCAAGCGAGATTACAACGCATGCCGCCGCCTCCGGGGATGTTGAGGTCATGCATCAGGCTGTAAATTATGTGACAAAGGCAGCCGAGCGCAACACCTTGGCGGCCGCAGCGCAGCAGACATTTGAGCTGAGCCTGGGAGATGCGGGCATCCTGCCGGTTGAAAAAATCGAGATGGCGTTGAATACCATGGAAGTGATTGCTGCTGCCGGCGCGGAGCACACCGCAGCTTATTCCGGGATATTTCAGCAGGCACAAGCGAATGTAGAGGATGCCCTGCTCGCAACCCGGCCGGATGGGATTGCGCTGGCCCAGGCCATACGTCTCAATGAGGTGGTGCCGGCACTTACGGCAGATGAATCTTCATCCGGCACCAGTGAAAGCACCAGCCAACTGGATGTGATGGAAACAGCGGATGAATTTTCATCCGCCACCAGTAAAAGCACCAGCCAACTGGATGCGATGCACCGGGATGTGATGGAAACTGTGGAACGGTATGCCGAACCGCTCCAGCCGGGACAATCGCGCATTGTGGAAGGTTTGGGTACGATCACCAAAACCGAGAACAACCAGATTATGTTACAACAGCAAAGTGATGAGAAAAACCTTTCCGTGCAAATGAATTTTAAACCTGTTTTATCACCCCAAAGCGGCAACACTCTACAGGTCGATACGCTCACCATTTCCGATGCCCAGGCCGTCCGGCAGGTATTTGAGAGCACATCCACCGGCATGGTTTTAAAAAGCCGGGCAACCGCGAGTCTGGTCACCATGCCGGATGGCAGCCAGGCGGCGGTCACAATGATGCTTCCGCCGAATCGGTCATCCAATGCGTACAAAACGCTCCAGACCATTAATACAGAGAAGTACATCGCCACCACGGATTTGCAGGGCAACACCACGCTGGAGAAATTGTATGGCCCTCAGGCTGTCCCGGAAATGCTGATAAGCGGGTCTGTGGGATCACTCCGGTTTGACAGCGAGAATCGTCCGGTTTCCTTTGACGGCCAATCCATCAGAGCGTTTCAAAATCCCGACCCGGCAGTCCTGGCAGAGGCCCTGATCCAGGCCGGGCTGACACCGGAGCAGGCACAACAGCAAGTCACGGTGTTGAACTACAGTCATAAAATCGTGTACCTTTCAGGTCAAACATTGTTTGTCGGCGACCGGCAGGATTTCTTGAGCGGGACCTACCATGTTGTCGGCGTGAATACCTTCGGGGGGGATACCGAGCCCCTGTTGTATACGGCGTCATTTGTGGGGCATGTTTTAGAAAATGCGTATCTCTCTGACGGGCAGATTTTGGAATTCATAAAGGGCAATCCAAAAAATTATACAGCAACACTGCATAGTGAAGACGGGTTGCGCGATCATGTGACTGTTTATAAAAATGGTGAGTTGATCGGTTCCAAGCTGATCCTGCGGGATGTGGGCAATGCCGAATTGATCTATACCCGCCAGGGCAATCTGACACCCGAAAGCATAAGTGCTCTCAAAAAAGGCGATTTCTCCGGCGTCACTTTTTCGGAGATTCCCGGCCAGGGGTTCAAGTTAAGCAACAATGAAACCGGGAAAGAATACCGGTTCAACATGAGCGGCCGACGAATGCTTCCTTCCGAAACCGGCGGCAGCAGCGGCATTGGCGGCGGGACTCAGGAGATTAAGGAATTTGATGTTCAGCAAAAACGAATCCTCACTTTCGCACACTATAATAGTGCCGAGGGCCTGTCGATCACAAATTATTCGAATGCAACCAAACACAGTATTATGATCAGCGACGGCGGGGAGGGGAATCTGACCAAGAGTATCACCATCAGCAATGCGCTGGGTGAATTCACCCAACCGATAAGGGATTTTGAATTTGCGTCCCAAGGACCGGGCGGTGAATGGCAGCTGACCGGTTACCGTGATTTCCAGACCGTGACAACCGACCGGGGTGAAATTATTTCATTGAGTGTGAGCAAAGGGGTGGAGCCGGGCGCCAATTGGACAGGTGTGGAAAACGGCAAGGTCTATTCCGAGCTGGTGGACGACACTTTTCAGCAGACCGGAACCCGGAAGGAAATGACCATTACACTGGAGAATGGACAGGAGATAACCGCCACGGTCTCTTCGCAAGGCATGGTAAATCCCACGCCCGGTACGGCGGAGATCAATGGCAGGATTTACGCGGAACAACCCAGTGGCGAATTTAAATATACCGGCCGGGTGATGTATGACACGGCGATTGTTAATGGATTCGAATACCGGGTTAAGACGACTGTTTCCGCCTTGCAGACACATTCATCTCAATCTTTTAGCAAACAGGGTATTACCTATACCAAGACCGCCGGGGAGTATATTCCGACTGCAGAAAACAAGTATGTCGCTATTGGCAATGAGATCCAGATGGCTTCGAAAAGTTTGCTGACCGAGCATGCGCTTTGGCGTGTTTCAGATACAGAAGGCAATGTTTTCGTTGAACTGGAAGCCAGAGTGGCGGAGCAGTATCCCGGGCATCAAGTCGGTGATCTGGTTCTGCAGGAAAAAGCCGGTCGTTTTGTAAACTGCGAGGATCTCTATGTTCGCCGCATGACCAATTTGCGCACCGGAAAAGTCAGCGGTGCGGATATTTATGGGAATCGGTACAGCATTGATGAGGCCGGGAAATTGGGCAAGGGAAAAATATTCACCATGCTGACCAAGGTCGTGGGAACGGTTGAGACGGCGGAAGGTGTCATTGTCACCCTGACCGTGAATTTGCTGGAGGGCGAGCATGCCCAGGCCACTGGGACGGACATGCACGGCAACAGCTATGCTTATGATTCTGACGGAAAATTGGGAGAAAAAGATGCTCTTGTCAAAAGTATAGAAGTGATTGGGACAGAAATTAAAAACGGCGCCATTGTTACCAAGACGCATAATCTGTTTACGAATAAGATTACCGGCTCTGACATGTACGGGAATGTGTACGGGATGATCGAGAAGAAGATAGACGGTGCGACCACGGTCGAGAACGTGATTTTTGGAATGACCTCGCGGATGGTAGGAACAGAACTCAAAGACGGCATAACCGTGACTGTGATGGAAAGCCTGCTGGATACCAATCAGAACGGCAAAGTGGAAGCGGGTGAGAAGAAGATCACAGGTTCTGACATGTACGGAAATGTGTATGGGATGATCGAACACAAAAATGGAACAGCAGAGTTTGGGATGACCTCGCGCGTGCTGGAAACAGTTGTGGAAGACGGCATGACCGTGACTGTGATGGAAAGCCTGCTGGATACCAATCAGAACGG